>NZ_RCSQ01000226.1:0-9743 GCF_004103255.1 Pseudoalteromonas sp. PS5 | reverse complement strand
TTCTCGCCTCAAAATAGACCTCTTAATTAAGAAAATTGGTATAACCTTACAAATTTTACCGCGATTTAATTGGTATTGGGCTGTAGTCTGCGTCATACAGCTAACACAGCCTTACAATGCTTCATCTTACCAATTTCGCGCTCTTATTCTCAGTTATAGGTAGGTAACTATGAATTGGTTCTATCGCATTTACCATTTTGCACTCAAATGTATTGTGATTTTTATTGGTATTCCAAGCCCCAAACTACATCAGGGTAAACAAGGATTAGACAGTGCGATACAAGCACTGGGATTGCAAAAAGGGGACAACGTTCTGGTTGTCACAGATAACGTCCTATTACAGCTAAACCTCCATAACATCGTTGCAGAGGCATTAGAAAAAGCCAATCTGGTCGCGCATTATTACAGTGAGGTATTACCCAACCCTACCATAGACAACATTGAAAATGGTGTCGCGACATATCATCAAAAACACTGTAAAGCTATTATTTCTCTTGGCGGTGGCTCGGTATTAGACAGCGGCAAACTCATTGGTGCAAGAATTGTCAGGCCTCACAAGCAAGTTACCCAGCTAAAAGGCCTGTTTAAAGTACTCAAGCGCTTGCCTGCCAATATTGCTATTCCAACCACCGCAGGAACTGGATCAGAGACTACCGTTGCAGCTGTGGTAAACGACCCACAGAGCAATACAAAATACGCTGCGACAGACTTCTGCTTGGTGCCCCATCACGCTGTGTTGTTGCCAGAATTAACCACCAGCATGCCTGCACATATTAGCGCAACCACTGCGATTGATGCCTTAACTCACGCAATTGAAGCGCTCCTTAGTATCAACTGTTTGAAATTCAGTCAAGAGCGCGCGCTTTGCGCATGTAAAGCCATTTTTGAGTTTTTACCTAAAGTGCAACTGACCCCTAATGATTTAAACGCAAGAGCGCAGTTGCTACTCGCTTCTCATTACGCTGGTCAAGCCTTTACCAGAACATCTGTAGGTTATGTACATGCTATTTCGCATCAATTAAGTGCGCAGTATGGCACGCCTCACGGCCTTGCCAACGCAGTGTTATTGCTACCTGTACTCAAATGGTATGGTGATAGAATAAACCAGCAGCTAGCCTTAATCGCCAGATACTGTGGCCTTACTTCGTTGGACTACCCAATAGAACGACAAGCAGACGACTTGCTTAACCACATAGAAAACTTGTTGCGCGAGCTAAATATTCAAACCAAGCTTCATGAAGTTCTACAAAGCGACGTGGCATATTTAGCAGAGCTTGCATTAAAAGAAGCCCACCCAGATTATCCGGTACCACACTTTATGGATCCTTGCGCATGTCAGGGCATTATAAAAGACATTGCTTGTTAGCTAAATACGGTAACGATGACACTGCACTTCGTAACAGGCGTTGTCATCATCACTGACATTACAATTTAAATCGCTCAACTAGTGTAGCAAGGCGATGCGAGAAACTACTTAAAGACTCACTGCCCCTTGCTAAACTTTGCATAGCTTGAGCGTTCTCGCTTGCAGTGCTCTGTGCGTCTAGCATCACTTGCTCTATTTGTTGACAGTCTGTCGCTTGATGTCCCGCAGCTTGATTTACTTCTTCACTTAGCGTAGTCACTTGTGCAATCGCGGTGGCTATCTCATCCATTGCCAGTGCAAGCGCTTCGCTTTGTTGGACACTGAATTCAACATCTCGTTGGCCAGAGTTAATCGCCTCGGCGGCAGTATGTGTATCTTGTCGCAGTGCAACAATTTTTTGATTGATTTCATTAGTTGATTCTTGCGTGCGAGACGCAAGTGTTCTTACTTCATCAGCAACCACTGCAAAGCCCCGCCCCTGCTCTCCAGCACGTGCAGCTTCAATAGCTGCATTTAACGCCAGTAGGTTAGTTTGTTCAGCAATAGAGACGATAGTATCTAAAATGCTGCCAATACTTTCACTGTGTGAGGTCAGCTTGGCCATACTCTCGACCGCCTCTGACATACGTGTACTCAAAGACAAGATATGCTGCTTATTTTCTTGTGCATTTTTGCTCACTTCGGTTTTGTGTTGGTTGGCAGTGTGAATGCTTGCAAGACTCTCAGAAGAGCGCTCAGACACAGATAAGGCACTGGCTGAAATACTTTGTGATAGCCGGTTTGCATTGTCCATACGTCGCATCTGCTCTGTGGCATTCCCTGCTATTTGCTTACTTTCCCGCAGTGAAGCTTGTGATAATGCTTCGAGCTCATGTACCTGCTTGTTAATCGACTCTAACAACTCCCTTAAGTTGTCTTTTACTTGGTTGATGTTATCAATTAACTGTCCAAACTCATCGTCATTACGTTTGCTCATTTTTTTTGAAAAGTCACCAGCAGCTAAGTGCCTCAACATTTTATTTACCGCAGCCAAAGGCCCTAACATCGCACGGCTGGTTGATACAGAAATAAACGCCCCCAGCACAATAAACACCACAACCAGTATCATAGTCACATTTTGTGCCCGCTCGATTAGTACACTGATCTCGCTTTGTGCACGATTAAAAGCAGCATTGGCATTTTGCTGCATTTTTTCAAGCTCAGCTAAAATGGTAAAACCATGCTGCTCAGATTGTTTATACAGTGTAGCGGCTTGCTGTTGCTTATTTAGCTTCTCTTTTACTGCGCTATAAAGGTAACCTGGCGTTTCTAGCTTTTCCCTCAGTCTAGCCATTCCCTCACCAAACTGCGCCAGTAGCGGCTCCGCATTCATTCCTACAGCTTGGCGCTGTAAAAATGCCACGTTATTATCAATATTATCCAGTAAAAACAGCATGTCTTGTTGATGAGGCGTTAGCTGTTGAAGTGATAGCCCACTTATCCTCTCACTGTTGTTTTCAAGGGTAAAGAGCATGTCATCGATACGAACCCCTGTACCTATCATTTCCTCTAATTGTCTCGTATTGCTGGTCTCTAGTAACTCAAGATCCAGCATCGCATTGCTGGCCGTTTCTTTATCTTTTTTCAACGCTTGATATTGCTCATGAATGCGTTGTTGTGCTTCTACAGCATCGGCTTTAGCCTGTAGCATTTGCTCTGCTGCAAGACTTAGTTTACGACCAAGGTTAAGTGTACGTTTTAGCGGCTCTGCAAACGTAGGCATGGATTCCGTTAATGATGTCAAATGCTGTTGGCGCTCAACATACAACGCGTTTCCAGCAGCGAATCGCTGCTTTGCGTCACTTATCTCGGCTGCACTTTCTAATGTGTAAGCTTGGGCAATAAGCTTGCTGAGTTTAAGTTGTTCAAGCTGCAGAGCATCAGCACTGCGCTGAATTGGTAGTGTGACCTCGCCCATATCTTGATTGGCTGATTTGATTTGCGCTAACGCTAAGTAGGCTAGGATACCTGCAATTAGCAGCAGCAAGCCTAATGCACTAAAGCCTAAAGTAATTTTTTGTTTTATTGTTAGTTTACTTAGCATAATGTCATTGCTCTAATTTGAGTAACCAAACTATGTTACAAACGGAATAAAAAACCAAGTAAATACTCTAAATTTTATGAACTCAACTATTAAAAAGGTAGCTACAAAACCTTACTTTTGCTTACTTACTTTTTGATTTTATTTTTAGTTTTAGCGATCATAGTGGAAAATCACCTGATTATTGATGAGCATATTATAGTGAGAAAAACTGCTATCATAGAAGCTAAGGCCTTGTGTCAAAAACATAAGAGCGCGTTTTTATCTACCCTATCAAGCAATCAAAAAGGGTTTCCTTTTTCCTCTATCGCCCAATATATCTTTCTTGATGATAACCACTTTTATTTTTTTATCAGCGATATAGCACAGCACACGAAGAATTTAATTAAACACTCTGAGCTTTCTTTTATGATTTTAGACGATGGTGATGTCGCAGACGTTGAAAATGCTCGAGTCACTATTTTAGGCCATGCCCATAAATTATCGAGAGATGAAAGCCGCGCGCAAATTGACCAGTTTATTGCCACCCATGAAAAGGCACAGCAATATGCCATGCTCGGTGATTTTAACCTTTGGCGAGTGGTTGTTACACGAGTACGGTACGTTGGTGGTTTTGGACGCGCATTTTGGCTTGAAAAAGATGAATGGTATTAAACGGCGAAGTCGAATGTATTTTGACTTTGCTTCGCAGACTTGCCTTTGGTATTCAAAACAGCATGCCAAAATGCACGAGAGCTGGGTGTATCGCCCTCTTTCTTGACCTTCCAGCATCCCTTATAAATAGACCAGATATGCGCCATAAACTGGCTGGCATACCCTTTTCTGCGTTCTGAGGGAATAATATAGAGTGCACAGACCTCAAACTCTCTGCGGCTTGAAATACATATCGCAATGAAGCCCACCAACTTGCCATCTACATATAATAAATATGCCATGTTCGTTGCACAGCATAACTCAAACAAGCCAAGTTGACGCGGATAATCGCTCTGCTCCAACAGATGTGTCATTGTCTGTTCACTGTATTTATCAACTCGAATAAGTTCTAATTCTGCCACGCTCGCTCCCCCTAAACAGTAGGCCTATATCATCCGCAACGTTTGTGGGTAAATTGTGAAGTTAAATAAAATTGTTCGATTTGCACTTAATATCTGAAATTTGGTTTGCGTGATTGTTTGTCGTAATGCAACAAATCAGCCTGGTATCAATACAAGCTTTGATTAAGACGCAGGGCTTATATGTCCCAATCAGCGTAACAAATTAACCTGCCATAATTACACTCTTTTACACTTCCATCCCGTACCTAAGTTAGTATATTTTCTGACCTTAATTGATACCAATTTTCTTAATTAAGTGGTCTATTTTGAAGCGAGAAAATCTTGTCGATAACACCGCTACCGCGTTCTGCTATCGCCAAAGTACCGACGTCCATGCAGGCAAGACAAAAATTTCTTATGTCGTTGTTTTAAATTAGAGATTTTTAACGCAGTAAACGTCAGATTTACGCCTTCAGATTGAGCAAGTATTAAGGCCAATTGGTATAAAAGGTTGCTCTACTTATCATGAATTACAGATTCGCTAACCCGTTTCACTATTTTGACTCAGCAATTGAGTAATTTGAGGAAATACATAGCTAAGACTACGTTAATAGCGTTTTTCTAACGCCACTAGATAGAGTCTCCTATTACCCATATAGGTACTTTGTTAGATGGAAACGTAATATAGATAAAATCTTATTGCCTCAATACAGAATGCTGGGTAAAGCAAATGGTGTTACTTTTGAAAGGATTTTATTATGCGCGTAATACTGACTATACTCGTTTCCACTGTCACACTACTGGTAGGCTGCGGTGGAAGCGCTTCAGACTCAAACACTGTGCCTCCCCCAAAAAATATTGCTCCTTCCCCTGTGCCTAACCCTGTGGAGAATAAACTCAACCTCAGCGCACTTGATCAACAAAATAGCCTGTACTCCAGCGATTTGGGTTACACCACAGCTTTGGAGCGCGTCTTTAACTTAAAAAATGACAAGCTATTAGTGCTAGGAGAAACGTCAAGTGTTGAAGAACCGGGAAATAAAGAAGGTTTTTATGCCATCACTGATCCTAACGGTCAAACTTATCAGTTCGAACAATCGACTGAGGGGTTTGTTGATGCTTGTGTATTCGATTCGGGTGAATACATTCTTGGTCGATTTATACAAGAAGGCGACGATATATTCAGTGTGCAACTAGAGCGTTATGATGAAACTGGCGTACAGCTAAAAAGCGTACCAATGCAAGCACTATCAATGGATGTCAAATATGATATACCCACTGACAAAAACGCTTGGCTTCTCAATCCTTTCACTATCATCCCGACAGATGACCCTCTTAGCGACACAAAATACACTCAAACCAGTATCACGTGGTGGCGCTTTAATAATGCTAAGTTCACCTGCCATGATGAAAACTTATATGTTAGTTATAATAATGGCGGACGAAAAATTGCAAAATATGACGCCAATTTACAACTAATGTGGCAAAAACCTATCGATATTCGGTATTGGGGTAATAGCTCTCGGGCTTCAGAAGCAATAGAAATTGCCATCTCTGATAATGGCTACCTTTATAGCGCTCAAAACATCAGCACAGATGCAATCCCCGCATATAACCATAAATTTTCGACGGTTCATGCAGTCCCCCAAGATGTTGCGCAAAGTGACATGCACGTCATTGTAAAAACATATGACCTCAATGGCGAGTTGCTTAATGAGCAGTTTATTAGCGATGAACACTCTTCTTTGATTGACGATATCAAAGTGCATCAAGATACCGTGTTTATCGGTGTATCAGCGCGGCGAAGCAAAGCAGATAGTACGCGCTATTCTAGTGAATGGGATGTTGGTTTAATACAGGTTTATCATGGTGAACGAATACCTCAGCGGTATTGGTATAACATAGACAAAGAAGATGTGCTGAGGGGGTTGGCAATAGCTGATAATACACTTTATCTTTACGGTCATATCGGTGGTGTGCAAGTAGACACAAATAGCTGGGTTGAACACACCAATGGGTTTATCGGACAACTGGACATAGAAAACTTGTCTGATCTATCCATCGAAACATACCACACCGAGCGCTCTGCGAGTATTCAAAGTTTATCGGTACATGACACAGGTACTATTACCGCTGTTGGTATTGAAAATGCACCGATGACGCACTCCGCAGATACCTCTATGGCGGGACTGTTTATAAAAGTGAACAGTAACCCATAATGTTACTCTCGCGAAGCGCTGTATAAATGAAATACTTAATCTGAGGTTTAGGGATAGCGATGCAACTTCATTGGCAATAACTGGTTGCCAGCAAAGCTTTAATCACCCCAAACCCAGATCTGGTAATATCAATTATTTTAATTAGGTGGCCGATTTTGAGGCGAAAAAACCTTGTCGATAACTCGGCAAAAATTCTGCTATTTAGTTGTTCTAAATAAGAAATTTTTAACGCGGTTAGCGCCAGATTTACGCCTTCAAATTGAGCAAGTATTAAATCTAATTGATATAACAGACGCTCTGTACAATTAGCACAAGGGAAGCGTGATCAGCGCTTTAGCCCCTTGATTGTCCGCTAAATTACTCAAGTACAGCTCGCCTTGTTGATTGCGAATGATTTCTCGACTGAGTACTAAACCAATGCCCGAACCGTTCGGTTTAGTGGAATAAAATGGGACAAAAAGATTATCTAAATTATCAATGCCACCGCCATTATCTTGTAGGCAAAGTTGCCATTGTTGCCGTTTTTCAATGGTGAGTGTAATACCTTGCTTCGAAGCTAATTGATTTGCTTGTAGTGCGTTATTCACGAGATTAATCATGGCTTGTGTGAGCTGCGGTTCATCACAATACAGTACACCTGAACTCAGTACGTCTATTTGCACTTCAGGAAAGAGCGCTTGCCAGCGGTTAGCTAATACTTCAACCGCTATCGTTTGTTTTTCTACCGCAGGTAATTGAGCAATTTGCGCATAATTTGCAACAAATTGCTGTAAGTGTGCCGCACGACTCTCTATCACCCCTAGCATTGTTTGCTGCGTTGCCAATGGAATTGCGTCTCTGTCTTGTTGTAATGATTGCGCCATGGAAGACACGGGAGTAAGGGAGTTACGAACCTCATGGTTTAGCACTGAAAGTAACTTTTGCCAGACTTGTTTCTCGTTGTCTCTTAGCGCTTGCTCCACCGATACAAAAACCAGCAATTGATAGACACGCTGCCCGCGATAAAGTGGGTGTGATGCTATCTTGTAGCGCGAAGAGTGTTGTTGTAACTGCCACTGTTCATCGACCTGATTTAATGCCAATTTTGACGCCGGTATCCCATCTAGGGTCATATTTGGATATATGTCCGCCATAGCACGATTGGCAAAATAAACCTGTTGATGACCATCAAGCACAAGTACTGGCAGTGTTAACTCACTGATAAAATTAAAGACAAAAGCCTCGTTTTGACCATATTCTTGCCGCTTTTGCTGTAATCGTTCAACAACTAACTGAATTTCGGCTTTTAGCGCTGCGACTCGACCACCTTGATAGCTAGATAATTGCCATACAGTTAGCTCCTCGTTGGAGATGCTATCTAGCTGCACAGCAAGGTTATCAAGTACTGACATCACCTTGTTGTAGCTATACCAAAGTGACAGTAAAGAAGGCACTAGTAAGGCTAAAAGTAAGGTTATTGCCCCCAATAAAGTCAGCTCAAAATAAATAATGGTCGCAATTAATCCCGCAGCAAGAATGACTAAAGGGACCGCAAAACCAAGCCATAGTTTTTGCTCAACGGATGTGAGCTTAGCCACCTTGGTTGCCCTTTAATTTGATTTCATGTTTTTCTACACGTCGATAAATTGCAGATTTACTCAGCCCCAAAAACTCACCAGCGGCAACCACATTTCCCTCAAAGTGACGAATAGCATTTTCTATCATCCGCTTTTCAGCCTCTTCAAGGCTTAGCAACGGCATATCTTGCTCGTGAAAATCTTCATCTAACTCAAGATCTTGTGCACCTATCACAGAGTGCGCCCCTAAAATCACTGCACGCTCAATCACATGGGATAATTCTCGAATGTTGCCAGGCCACGAGTATGCTTTCATTTTTGCAATTGCTGCATTACTTAAGCTGCGTTCACCACCTGTGTCATTGCCATGGCGCTTGGTATGTAGCGTTAAGAAATGAGTCGCTAAACTGGGTAGCTCATCGACTCGCGCTCTAAGTGCAGGGACGGTTAAGATAACCGTATTTAAACGATAGAGTAAATCTTGGCGAAATAGTCCAGTTTTCACCGCGTCGCTTAGATCAACATTAGTAGCCGAAATTATCCTCGCATTACTGTTACTGGTTTTTGAGTCGCCGAGCACTTCATACTCTCCGCTTTCCAGCACTCTGAGCAGTTTTGCCTGTTGTGCTACCGGCAAACTGCCAATTTCATCCAAGAATAAAGTCCCATTTTGAGCCATTTCAAAGCGCCCTGTGCGATTCGCTTTCGCATCAGTAAACGCCCCTTGGCGATGACCAAACAACTCACTTTCAAATAGCTCTGTGGGAATTGCGGCCATATTAACACTAACAAAAGGCTGCTCACTACGTAGACTATTGTTATGGATGTACCTTGCTAACTGGCTCTTACCACTACCATTTTCTCCCAATATCAATACATTTGCATCGGTTTTTGCAACCCTTAGTGCCTGTTGTAATAAACGACTGGGCATTTTATTTTGCGTGTTATTTGTGGGTGGCTCAGTAGTTGTTTGCCTTGTTTCAATGTGGCGTTTAACGGTTTTTAACAAGCGCTGGTTTTGCCATGGTTTTTCGATTAGATCACACGCACCTAGCTGCATTGCTTGTACCGCCAACTCGACTTTGGCCCAAGCCGTGATGACTACCACAGGCACCTCTATCGACACTTGCCGTAGCCACATCAAAAATTGCAGCCCTTCTTTTCCCGAGGTAGTGTCTTTATTGAAGTTCATATCCAGTAAAATCAGTGCAACAGGTTGCTCTGCAAGTATGACTTTTGCCTCGTCGGGGTGTGAAGCTTCGATACTCTGATAACCGTGGCTTTGCAGCAAAATAGTTGCAGACATACGCACATCAGGATTATCTTCAATGATTAAAACAGCTGTCATCGTTTCCTACTTCTTGTTTGTTTATACCAATTCTCTTAATTAAGTGGTCTATTTTGAGGTGAGAAAATCTTGTCGATAACACCGCTTCCGCGTCCTGCTCACGCCGAGGTACCTACGTCCTGTAGGCAAGGCAAAAATTT
>NZ_RCSQ01000225.1:0-4883 GCF_004103255.1 Pseudoalteromonas sp. PS5 | reverse complement strand
TGACCTACTTACCATTGTTTTATTAATCGGGATAAATTATAAGCTGAAAGTACCATGGTGTACTGCGCTGCACTATGTCTTTTTGTTTCTAGCGATTAACTCGCTACTTTATTTGGGGTTATATATAGATTTAGGGGTATTTGAGACCCGCGAGCAGTGGTGGTTTTGGAGTGTTTATTCCGTTGCTGTGTTGGTTTGTGATTGCGCGATTGTCATTACTTTGATTATTGATAAAGATTGGCTTGGGCTGAAAAAGCTAATGGCCAGAATAAACCGACTTGGTATGCCTGATTACGCGAATGAAAATAAATGAGCGGCTTTAGCCGCTCATTAAAATTGATACTCGACGCTTAATGTCAAAGCAGCATGACTATCATCTTCTGCTAAAGATTTATCTTGCCAAGCAGTTACACCAACTTTAGCAAGTGTACCAAATACACCTTGTTGATACCCAAGCTCCAACTGGTTTCGTTCGAGGTCTTGAGTTTCATAATCAATGCGCTTTAATTTTGCATAGGCACCTACGCCATTGGTACTAAAATAGTCTAGCGCAACCGTGATACTTTTTGCGCCTAGTCCTGTGCTGGCGCCAAGCCATAAGCCTCGCTCTTGGTAATTCGCTAAGTCGAGGCTATTATCTCTTGGGCAAAGTGACAGAGTGAGGGCATCTTTGCACTCAATATTGGTATCTGAATACTCAACAAAGCCTTTTAGGCGGTGAGTTGTGTTGCCCCAGTAGCTCTCTACTCCTAAGGTAAACATTGGCTCATCTGGCAAAGCGCCACTGTCGTTTCCTCCCGCAAATTCACCATAAAATGCAAATGGTCTGTCGCCTAAGCGAGTGGAGTACTTTATATCAACACTGGTGAGTCGTTGTGATTGCTTTTCACTTTCAAGGTTTTGTTGTTGATACACAAAATCACTGTAGGTGGTACTAAAGCCCAGCTCCAACCCTTGAATAGGAAAAGCTGCGGCTCGAAATCCCCAGAAATCACCTTCTTTTTTGTTGCTGATGGTTGGGCGCTGTTTTGCCATGATAGCGGTTACTTGCCAAGGCCCTACAAAAGACAGAAAACTTGGGCCACTATAGTTATTATTTGCTCGACTTAAGCGGATTGCTTTCATCGGTGCTGCATTATTAGAAAGCATCAGCGCATTTTCATTGCTTGGCCCCCACCAGTAACTTAAGCGCTCAGCACTGAGTGACCAATTACCAAATAGCACTGCCATATGGCTACCATGATGATTCACATATTTACCATCTTGGCCTTCATCTGTGTAGTTAACCGCTACCTTGGCACTGACAGACTTGCCGGTGATGATCCCAAAGCTGCGTACCCCAGAACGAGCATCATGACGTTGTCCAAACCCGGTTGAGCGTACGTCAGCACCATTAAAGTGAGCAGTTACACTACTATAGCGTTCTCTTTTTGCTTGCTTTAGTGCATGGCGCAGGTGGGCTAACGCGAAGCTTGCAGTTTGCGATAAGTTACGATCATCAACACTTGCAAGATCATTGACAATTCCGCTCCACAGTAGCGGGTATTGATTCACTGGGCGATTGATCACTCCCTGCGCAACGAGCAGGTCTATACTATGTTTAAGCTCACTCTGGGATACTTCTATCCATGGTGAGGCATGAGCACATGTACCCATCAATACAGCAAGGGATAATAGGCTTTTTTTCATCCGTGTAATTTTTCCTCTAACGCGTTGGCGACCAGTGGGTGAACAAACTCACTGACATTACCTTTGTGAAGGGCAACTTCTTTTACCAAAGTTGATGAGATAAATGAATTCTTTTCAGATGGCGTTAAAAACACGCTTTCTAAATCTGGGTGTAATCGACGGTTCATATTTGCCAATTGAAATTCATAGTCGAAGTCAGATACCGCTCTAATGCCACGGATCAAAACGTTGGCTTGTTGTTCTTTAGCTAAATCTACCAATAAACCAGAAAATCCAATGACTTTTACATTTTCGTGCGATTTTAAAATTTCTTGAGCTAAAGCAACACGTTGTTCCAAAGAGAAGCATGGCTTTTTATTTGGATTGTGGGCAATGGCTAAGATGACAGTATCAAACATCTTTGCGGCTCGTTTAATCAAATCTTCATGTCCATTGGTTAATGGATCAAATGTACCTGGGTAGAGTGCTGTGACTTTCATGAGCATAACTGTGTTGAATTTTTTTGTATGGTAGCAAGGTTTTTTTCAAAAAACACTGGTCAGCTCTGTCGGCATGGTGCTTATCTCAGGGTAAAATTAGTGCTACTTTTATCAAGGGCGCTCAAGACGAAAATGATAGGGCTCAGTAAGTTTCAACAATCATAGAGAATTGTAATGAATACCAAGGAAAAAATAATCCGTACCAGCATTGCTTTATTTAACTTGCATGGAGAGCGCGCTATTACGACCAACCATATTGCTTCTAGTTTAGGTATTAGCCCAGGCAATTTGTATTATCATTTTAAAAATAAAGAAGACATTATCAGGCAGATATTCGCACTGTATAGCGAGCATTTAAATACACACTTTAAGCCTTTAGAGCAACATAGTGAGCCGCTTGAGCAACTAACGCTCTACCTAGACTCATTGTTTGACTTAATGTGGCGCTATCATTTCTTCTACGACAATTTGACAGATATTTTAGCCAAAGATGATGAGCTAAAGAAAAACTATATTGCGTTTCAAGCTCGCCTACTAGAGCAAGTAAAAGCGGTGGTGATTGGGCTGAGAGAGTCGGGGGTTATCACGATTAATGACGCTGATGCAAAAGAGCTCGCCCATATGCTAAAAATGACCGTGAGCTTTTGGACGCCTTATGTGAAAGCAAGGCGAATGACGGGCGTGTTAGAACAGCAAGATATATACAACGGCATCGTCAAGGTGCTCATGTTATTTAAACCTTATGCTACGCAAATGAGTATGCCGAAAATAACGCAATTACAGCAACATTATCAGGCATTAGCTGAGGCAAGCTTACCAAGTATTGCTTAATTATTATCAAAGTGACAGAGCTAGGTTTCGCTATTGCACGTGAAAATTGATAGTAAATACGTTGATTATTTCCTAATCGCTTCTGAATTTGATATACTCGCGCGCCCGAACCGTCCCTCGGCCGGTGTGCGCCACGATATCGTCCTCTTTGGTCAAATCGAAGCAGCATCGCAACCGATAATCGACCTGTAGTAGAGTGACTTTTATGCTTAAATTTATCGTCAAATTACACCCTGAAATTGCTATTAAGAGCAAATCTGTCCGTAAGCGCTTCACCAAAGTATTAGAGAAAAACATCAAAATGCTGTTGGTGCGTGTTGACGAAAACGTAAAAGTTAAAAATAACTGGGACAACATCTCAGTGACCAGTCAGCTCGATGATGAAAAAACGCGCTTGGCGTTAATTGATAATCTCAAGCGCACACCTGGGATCGTGCAATTTATTGAGGTGCAAGAGACCCAGTTTGAAACGCTTGATGATATCTATCAGCAAACGCTTGCACTAGTTGCACCACTAATTGTAGGTAAAACTTTCTGCGTTCGCGTAAAACGCCAAGGTCAGCATGAATTTACATCAAGCGATGTCGAGCGTTATGTCGGGGGGGGATTAAACCAAAACATTGAGGGCGCAAGTGTTAGGTTGAAAAAACCAGATGTGACGGTAAAAATTGAAATTAAAGACGATAAAGCTTATATCGTCCGCCATCAGCATTTTGGTTTGGGTGGTTTCCCATTGCCAACGCAAGAAGATGTGCTTTCTTTGATTTCCGGTGGTTTTGACTCAGGTGTTGCGACCTATCAAATGATGAGAAAAGGGGCGCGTACTCACTTCTTATTCTTCAACTTGGGCGGCGCGGCGCATGAGATAGGGGTTAAGCAAGTGAGCCATTATTTATGGAAACAGTTTAGCTCAACGCATAAAGTGAAGTTTATCACGGTTGACTTTGAACCTGTTGTTGCTGAAATTCTTGAAAACGTCGAAAGTGGGCAGATGGGCGTGGTTCTGAAGCGCATGATGATGCGCGCTGGTACCGTGGTTGCAGAACGTTTGGGGATCCCTGCAATTGTGACCGGTGAGAGTATCGGCCAGGTATCAAGTCAAACACTGGCTAACCTCAATGTCATTGACCGTGTTACCGAAATGCTTATCCTACGACCGCTCATCCAGCATGATAAAGAAGAAATCATTCGTATCGCGCGTGCTATTGGTACCAATGAAATGGCTGAAGCGATGCCGGAATACTGCGGTGTGATCTCTAAAAAACCGACGGTCAAAGCACAGCTTGATAAAATTTTAGCGGAAGAAGAAAAGTTTGATTTTGATGTGTTAAACACCGTGGTTTCAAATGCCACAGTGAAAGATATTCGTGACATTGAAGTTGAAGCAAAAGAAGAGGTCAAAGAGGCTGAGTCGGTAAGCGAATTACCCGACAACGCGGTAGTGCTGGATATTCGCTCTCCAGATGAAGAAGATGCAAACCCGCTAGAACTCGAAGGCGCTGAGGTCATTCATTTACCTTTCTTTAGGTTAGCCACCAAATTTGGCGATTTACCACAAGATAAAGAATACTATTTATATTGCGCCAAAGGCGTAATGAGCCAACTACAAGCGCTTATTTTGCATGAAAATGGCTACACCAATGTAAAGGTGTATCGTCCTTAAAATAAAGAACCTTATACCGATTAGCTTAACTAGTATTATCGTGTTGGGTGAGCATGCGGCTCACCCAATAGATGAATAGCGTAATTATTGTTGGTGAACGACATAAACGTTAAGTTGCCAGCAAAGCGTGATAGGCTTTTATACCAATTTTCTTAATTAAGTGGTCTATTTTGAGGCGAGAGAATCTTGTCGATAACCAGGCAAAAATTTTGCTATTTAGT
>NZ_RCSQ01000224.1:0-3467 GCF_004103255.1 Pseudoalteromonas sp. PS5 | reverse complement strand
TTTAGTTGTTCTAAATGAGAAATTTTTAACGCTGTTAGCGTCAGATTTACTCCTTCAAATTGAGCAAGTATTAAGTCAAATTGGTATAAACAATAGATTGGCAGGTTTTGCTTTCAACTTATAACCTTGTGGCATTTGCTAGACTAGGGGCTGCTACGCCCCTATTCCATTTACTCTAGACTGAGGTGAGAAGTGAGTTAATACCCTACCGCAGCACTGTCAGCTCGTCTTGGATCTGAGGAACCAAATAGCCCTTTATCGGTAAGCATGATTGACTGGGTCGATCCCATGGCGTTTTTTTTCTGAAAGCCTGTGCCCTTTACTTTCGAGTAGGCGTCGGGTGTCACCATTTAAACTACGTTCTATCCGAATTTCATCTGGTAGCCATTGATGATGAATACGCGGAGCCACGGTCGCTTCAGCGATATTCAAGCCATGATCGATAACATTCATAATGACCTGTAACGTGGTGGTGATAATTCGTGAGCCACCCGGACTACCTGTTACTAAAAAGGGTTTACCCTCTTTCATCACGATGGTCGGGGTCATCGAACTTAGCGGACGTTTCTTACCTTCAACAGCGTTGGCTTCACCACCGACTAACCCAAAGCCATTAGGACTACCGGGTTTGGCCGAGAAGTCGTCCATTTCGTTGTTGAGTAAAATCCCCGTACCTGCCGCTACAATACCCGAGCCGTAGCTAAAGTTTAAAGTATAAGTGTTACTAACTGCATTCCCCCATTTATCAACGACGGAATAGTGCGTGGTTTGGTTACTTTCGAACGGTAGCAATTTACCGGGCTTAATTTCACTACTTGGCGTTGCCTTATCTGGATGTATCTTTTTACTGCGTTGCTTTGCAAACTGCTTATCAACTAACGCCTCAACTGGTACGTCATAAAAATCAGGGTCGCCTAAGTATTCACTGCGATCAGCGTAGGCACGCTTCATAACTTCAGCCATCAAATGGATAGTTGCGGCGCTGTTATGACCCAGTTCACCAATTGGGTATTGCTCCAACATATTTAACATCTCTATGATGTGAACTCCACCTGATGAAGGCGGCGGCATAGAGATGATTTCGTAACCTCGATATGACCCTGTTAGCGGCTGACGCTCCAGCGCTTTATATGCTTTTAGATCGTCAAGTGTCATAATGCCACCAGCCGCCTCTACTGCCGCAACGATTTTCTTAGCCGTCTCGCCTTGGTAAAAACCCGCACTGCCCTTTTCTGCGATTAGCGTTAAAGAGTGAGCAAGATCAGTTTGTACCAACCATTCATTTGGTTTGTAACTACTGCCATCTTCTTTATAAAATATTGCCTTAGACGCGGCTACATCTAGCATTCGCTGCTTAATGTAATTATGAGATAGTGAGTTGGCTAGATCAGAGGTCACTTTAATGCCATCACGCGCCAGCTTTATCGCCGGTTGCATAACTTGGCTAAGGGTCATGGTGCCATACTTTTTTAGTGCTAACTCCATCCCCATAACAGTACCTGGGACACCCACAGCAAGGCCATGTTGAAGGCTAAGTTTAGGGTCTACTTCACCGTTTTCATCAAGAAAAATACCTTTATGGGCGCTACTTGGCGCCATTTCGCGATAATCAATAGCGATGGTTTTATTTTCTTTTGCTAAATGCACTAACATAAAGCCACCACCACCAATGTTTCCAGCCCTTGGTAAAGTTACCGCCAGACTAAACCCAACCGCAACAGCTGCATCAACGGCATTACCACCTTGCTTAAGGATCTCTACACCTATCTGACTGGCAAGTGCTTCTTGACTCGACACCATACCATGCTCAGCCCAGATTGGTTGCGCCGTAGCTTTAGAGCTAAATATGGGTGACTCGTCAGCATGCGCCGTGTTTCCAAGCGCAGCACATACGCACAAGGAGACAGAGCAAGACCACACCAGTGCTGTTAATTTTCGCATCTTCATTCCGTTTTCAATTATTCTCATGATGCAGTGTTGCATGAATAAAAAGACCAAACAATCTCAATGCGTTGGGCTACTGACAATGTAAATTCACCTATACCCTAGTTGTTAAATTTGTAGCTAGAGAAAGGCTTATCAGCAAGAGTTTAAGCTAAACAGCGTTAGAGAAACTAAAAAGGAAACACACCAAAAACATATTTGACAAAAAATTTACATTAGGTACATTCAATATTGCAGTTTGTTTTTTATACGACCATGTCAGCTTTCACGATAAGGACAATAAGATGAAATTAACACTAGCAAAAAGAAATATAAAACAGCTCAACCGCACAACAGCTTTGGAAAAAGCCCAAACTCCAAATATCGCAGGTGGTTATATTACCGCAGGTTGTGACAGAGAAATAACCGATTTATGTAACAGCAAAGCATTTGGCTCTTGCTATAACTGCGGTTCACTTCGCTGTTAATACTCTTTTACAACTCAAAGGAGATAACTATGAAAATTAAGCTGAATAAAAGACCACTTAAAAACTTGAACAATACTCAAGCTATCGCACCGCAAGCAACTGCGCAAATTGGTGGCGGAGCTAACCGTTTGAGCGATTTAGACTGTGTACCGACTAATCGTCAGGATTGTCACACGGGTGCTGTATCTTGTTACGGTGGTCGCAATTGCGCTTTCACTAATCGCCAATATATGTGTGACTAACCTAAGTTTCGGATAATAAGTTAATTTACTTCTCATCCAAACCTCAGGTTATTTCGCTCGCGCTGGGGCTTACTTTAAAGGTCAACGCTGGTTAAAATGTTAGCCCCAACTCACGCAGCTGGCCCTCAGCTTGCGCTGCATTAAAAAATTGAATGCCGTGTAAACCAACCTGCTTTGCACCTTCAACGTTCGCCAGGACATCATCGAGGAACACACAATCACCCGCAGCGAGTTGATAGCGCTCCAGTAAATGAGTAAAAATAGCTTTGCCAGGCTTCATGCAGCCAAGTTCAGCAGAAATAATTTCACCGTCAAAGTATTGCCAGAAAGTATGACGTGCTTTTAAGTGGCTTACAATTTCATGTACGTTGTCGGTTAGGGCATAAGCACTATAGCCAGCCGCTTTAAGGCGCTGCATCAATGAAAGCGTGCCATACAGCGGGATCAATGATTCTTTGATATAAAAGAACAACTCCTCCGCTTGCTCTGACGTTAAATTGCAGTGTTGTATAAAGGCTTGCTTCGTCTGTGCTTCGCTCAGCTCCCCTCGGTTAATCGCAAACCAAGTCTCACTATGGAACAACTGTTTAGATAACCCCACAACATCACATTCACTGCCAAAAGTAAGGCGTACAATCTCCTCAGGCGACCACCTAACAAAGACATTACCCACATCAAAAATTACGTGCTTAATACGACAAATAGCCATCCTTGAACCTCATTAATTATACTAATTTGACTTAATACTTGCTCAATTTGAAGGAGTAAATCTGACGCTAACAGCGTTAAAAATTTCTCATTTAGAACAACTAAA
>NZ_RCSQ01000223.1:0-1377 GCF_004103255.1 Pseudoalteromonas sp. PS5 | reverse complement strand
TAAGCAAATTGGTATAAGCTTAACAAATATTGAAGATACAAAAATGCCGGACGTTGTCCGGCATTTTTTTAAGTCAAATTGGTATTACCACACAATCAATGTGCTGAAGTTAACCAGCTCAGAAACTGACGTGCTTCGCCGCCATTGGCGAATTGTGTGATCTTACGGCCTGTGCCGTCAGCAAAGATCACTTTAGATTTGTTCACCGAAATTGAGCGAATTGGTTGCTCAACACGGATCTCTGTTCCGTTATATGTATATGACATAATAAAACTCACTTTATAATGCACAGCAAACTAGCTGATGCTTTTAATAGTAGATGAGCTTCATTACAGTTTAGCGAACAGGATATACTGTACTCACAACGACCCGATATGGGTATGACAGTCTGTACCAACATGCTGTTGGATTTTATTTCGCCTGACTATATTAAGCTCTGTTTGTATGTTTTATGCGGACTTACTGGATCAGGGCAAGGAGGCATTACTTGAGGTTTGCTTTATCTAGAGTGGAATTAATAAAGCAAGTCTTGAATGATACAGAATAGTTCTTATAAAAGCAAGCTTTTATATCGGTACAGCAAAAAGTGTTTTCGACATATATCCCGAGGCGTTAAGCCCCGAGACATAACCCACTTATTGGCATAGTGCTTGTTTGAGAGGTTGTTCACCATTAAATAGCTCAAACGTTAGATTCTGAGGATGCAAAGTGGCAAGGTAAGCTAATGCGTCAGCGACATTCTCTCGACTTATTACAGCGTCTTCTCTATTTGCAGGGCGCGAAGTGGAGAATCCACCAGTTGCGGGCTCATTAAGTAATGTACCAGGTCGAACGATGGTGTAGTTTACGATACTTCTTTGTAGGTATTGGTCGGCCATGTGTTTGGCTACCAAGTACGGTTTGATTTCACTTTCAATGTTATCAGGATCGTCGGCACCAATAGAGCTGACCATAATAAAATGTTTAACGTTTGCTTTCACAGCATAATCAATAGCTTTAGTCGCAGCCCATAAATCAATCAGTAGGGTTTTGTCCGCACCCGTTTCTCCACCGGAGCCTGCGCTAAATATTACTTGCTCGATGTTGTCAAAAGCGGCGCTAAAATCGTTTTCAAGGTCATGCTCAATAATGGTTAACTGCACAGAGCCAATATCTGCCAACTTATCTTTATCACGCACTAACGCCACAACGTCATGACCCCGCTCTAGCATTTTCTTTGTCGTCATTTTTCCAATTTGACCACTGGCACCAATGATTAAGGTCTTCATAGATAAACTCCTTTAAAGTGTTTGCTTAGCTAATACCAATTGAATTAATTCTCTAATCAATTTGAAGGGTGAAATAGCATATTAGCTTCGTTAAAAATTTCTCATTTAG
>NZ_RCSQ01000222.1:0-14483 GCF_004103255.1 Pseudoalteromonas sp. PS5 | reverse complement strand
CGAACTTTTCTAAAATCACCTCCTACAGAGATTTCAGGTTGTAGGTGGGAGCGATTTTACATCGCGATCTTTTAACCTAACCTCAATGCAATAAACTCGGCGAGTTTATCAACGGCATGGGCGGACTCTTGGGTGTTTTTGACTAGGCTGATACCAATTTGCCCGAGCTTGGGTAATATTTGGGTTTGGGTCTGATAAGGCAATTCCGTAGGAACAGTGCTTTTGGCCAGCACAGTGATCCCGAGCCCCTCTTTTAAAGCTGCAGTAAGGCCGGTTAAATCGGCATTACTGTATACAATACGGTATTGCAAGCCAGCTTGTTGCAGCGCTTCAATAGCGCGGCGGCGATAGATACAGCCTTCTGGTGCGGTAACTAAAGTGACAATCGAATGCTGCGCAAGCGATAAATCGCCAACCCAGACTAACTGATCTTGCATAAACACCGGATACTTGGACGAACTGAGCTCTTCGTTAAGCGCCAACACTAAATCAAATTGATCTTGCCTTACCACAGAAAGTAAGTGTTTACTCAGCCTTGATTTAACTTCAAGTGCAACATCGGGATATAAAGACACAAAATCACCAATAATTGAGGGTAAGATCCGTGCAGCAAATTCACTGGGAATACCCAACCGCACTCTGCCTGTGACACTTTCAGAGGTAAATTGCTGAATAATTGCATCGTTTTGCTGCAGCATTTGTTTGGCAAGTGGCAAAAGCAGCTCGCCATATTGATTTAATATCTGCCGCTGTCCTTGTTTTTTAAACAGCTTGCAACCGAGCATGTCTTCTAAGCGTTTAATTTGCAAACTAACAGCGGGCTGAGACAAGCCTAGTAGCTCGCCAGCCTTGGCAAAGCCACCGACATCTACCACAGTGACCAGCGTTCTTAATCCATCAATCGATAAGTTTTTCATATAAGGAAATGCAATTTATAAAACCCAAGTACATTAATATTATTTATCAATTGATAAGTAAATACAATTTGTTGTTGAGTTTGCGCATCCTTATACTTTTGCTCATCGAAATTTCACTAAGGTAGTGCCATGAGCGTCACGCCAATTATCTTTGCAAAGCACCGTCAGGGCAGTGTTCCGACGCAAAACCATTACAAACCAACGGATGCTGTTGTGGTGCTGGACTTCAGTGGCTTTGAAACCACGCCTTTTTTAAGTCAAATTCTTACCCTTAATCTAAATAAATTAATGGCGCCAGGCTTGGGCTTTCAGGGCAAGCTAGACAGTGGCGAAAATTTTGCCGTGTACTATTTTAGTGAAACTGCTTACCGTTTTGTTGTCAGTGAAAGAGCTGCCACTGAGCTTGCAACATTGATTGATAATCATGCGGATGAGTTTGATATTGAACTGGTACGTCGTCACGACTTAGCCGCAGCAACCTTAAGTGGTGAGCTTGCGTTTGAACGTTTGATTCACGACTTTACGTTAACACCAGGCCTTAGGATTTCAGACAAAAATGCCTGTTATGGCAAACAAAGCGGCGAAGTATTTATTACAACCTTGCTGGTGGACGAACAGCAACAATACCAGTTGATTGCACAAGCTGCTGTGTTAGATAAGTGGCAAACAACGCTTACTGATGCTGGTTTTAAACTCGTTTCATAAATTCCGTGCAGTTATCGAAAGTACGATAACAATAACCCCCTCAGTGCCCAATATAAGTTGCTGAGTAAAAAAGTGAAGGATAAGTATGACTTCTAAAACAGTACTACACGCTAAGCACCTAGAAGCTGGCGCAAAAATGGTAGACTTCCACGGTTGGGAAATGCCAATCAACTACGGCTCACAAATTGAAGAGCACCATGCGGTGCGCCAAGACGCGGGCATGTTTGATGTTTCACACATGACGATTGTTGATATCGAAGGTGTAGACGCTAAAGCATTTCTACAAAAACTAGTTGCAAACGATGTAGCTAAGTTAACAGTGGCTGGTAAAGCGCTATATACCGGTATGCTAAACGAGCAGGGTGGCGTGATTGATGACCTTATCATTTACTTCTTCACTGAAACGCAATACCGCCTAGTGGTTAACTCTGCAACACGTGAAAAAGATCTTGCACACATTAATGCTGTGGCAGCCGGTTTTGACGTGACAGTGACAGAGCGCCCTGAGTACGCAATGATTGCGGTACAAGGACCAAATGCAATTGCGAAAACAGCGACTATTCTAGACGAACAACAACAAGCGGCCGTAGCAGGTATGAAACCTTTCTTCGGTGTGCAAGCTGGCGACCTTTTCATTGCAACAACAGGTTACACCGGAGAAGCTGGTTATGAGATCGTAGTGCACAACGACGGTGCTGCGGACTTATGGCAAAAATTATTAGACGCAGGTGTGCGTCCAGCTGGCTTAGGTGCACGTGATACGCTACGTTTAGAAGCGGGCATGAACCTTTATGGCTCTGATATGGACGAAACGGTTTCTCCGCTTGCGGCGAACATGGCATGGACTATCGCTTGGGAGCCAGAGGATCGTGACTTTATTGGCCGTGCAGCTATTGCTAAACAGCGCGCAGAAAAAAGCACTGACAAGTTAGTTGGTCTAGTCCTTGAAAGTAAAGGTGTGTTGCGCGGTGGCTCTAAAGTTATCGTAGAAGGTGGCGAAGGTGTTATCACTTCTGGTACATTCTCTCCGACTTTAGGCTTTAGTGTCGCGCTTGCGCGTGTACCTCGTTCAGTTGGCGAGACCGCACAGGTTGAAATGCGTAAGAAACTAGTTGATGTTAAAGTAGTTAAGCCAAGTTTCGTTCGTAACGGCAAGTCAATTATCTAATTTTAAGAATAACATTGGTGTCGCTCACGGGGCGTCATCACAATCGACCAAAGGAACAAAAAAATGAGCAACATTCCTAGCGAGTTAAAGTACGCTACTTCACACGAGTGGGTTCGCGCTGAAGGCAATGGCGAGTACACAGTAGGTATCACTGAGCACGCACAAGAACTTCTAGGCGACATGGTATTCGTTGAATTACCAGACGTAGACGATGAAGTTGACGCGGGTGAAGACTGTGCAGTTGCTGAGTCTGTAAAAGCAGCATCAGACATCTATGCACCAATCGGCGGTACTATCATTGCGGTAAACGAAGACCTAGAAGATGCGCCTGAGACTGTAAACAACGATGCGTACGGTGACGGTTGGTTGTTCCGTATTAAAGCGTCTGACGAGTCAGAATTAGACAATCTACTAGACGCTGAAGGCTACGCAAATTCAATCGACGAAGACTAATTTGTTGATAGTAATAAAAGCCCCTTTTTAGGGGCTTTTATTGTTGCTTTTTGAGCAAGGGTGCTTGCTCAAGGTATGACGAGTTCATACCAACGTTTTTAGAATACTGCCGTTACCAAGGTATCTTTTTTAGATAAAAACAGTATTCACCTTTTTCATTTGGATCATAGGAACCTGGACTAATGTCAAACGCCAAATCTCTTGAACAGTTAGAGCAAAAGCAAGATTTTATCCGTCGCCATATCGGGCCAAGCCCAGCACAGGTGAGTGAGATGCTAAGCGCTCTTGGAGTATCTAGTGTTGAAGAGCTGATCGGTCAAACTGTACCTGCTTCAATTCGCTTAGAAGAGGGCTTACAGATCGGTGAAAGCCGCACAGAAGTGGAAACCCTTAGCTACCTGAAATCAGTAGCGAGCAAAAACAAGGTTTTCAAATCTTACATCGGTCAAGGCTATCACCCAACTCATGTACCTAATGTTATTTTACGTAATGTACTTGAGAATCCGGGTTGGTACACGGCTTACACCCCTTATCAGCCAGAGATTGCGCAGGGTCGCTTGGAGTCGCTACTTAACTTCCAAACGCTGACTATGGACATTACCGGCCTTGATCTTGCCAGTGCATCACTACTTGACGAATCAACCGCAGCCGCAGAAGCAATGGCGCTTGCAAAACGTGTATCTAAAGCGAAAAAAGCAAACACCTTCTTTATTGCAGACGACGTACATGTACAAACTATTGACGTAGTATCAACGCGTGCTGAGCAGTTTGGTTTTGAAATCGTAGTAGGCCCTGCTAGCGACGCTGCTAACCACGACATTTTCGGCGCGCTATTCCAGTATCCAACAACATCAGGTGAAGTGGTTGACGTTACTGACCTAGTCGCACAAGTACAAGACAAAAAAGCGATTGCCTGTGTTGCCGCAGACATCATGAGCTTAATGCTACTTAAAGCACCAGGTAAACTAGGTGCAGACGTAGTGCTTGGCTCTGCACAGCGTTTTGGCGTACCTATGGGTTACGGTGGTCCACACGCGGCATTCTTTGCCACGCGTGATGCTTACAAGCGTTCACTACCAGGCCGTATTATTGGTGTGTCTAAAGATCGTTTAGGTAACGACGCGCTACGTATGGCGATGCAAACTCGTGAACAGCATATCCGCCGTGAGAAAGCGAACTCAAACATCTGTACTGCACAGGTGTTACTTGCGAACATGGCTGCGTTTTACGCGGTTTACCACGGCCCTCAAGGTCTTAAGATCATCGCTGAGCGCATTAATCGCCTTGCAAGCATTCTTGCCACCGGTCTTAAAGCAAAAGGCGTAGCACTTAAGCATGATACTTGGTTTGACACCATTACGGTTACAGCGGACGACGCTGACAAACAAGCAGTTGTGGCGCGTGCAGTAGCAAAAGGCGTGAACTTTGCCCTTAACCATAACGGCGAATACTCTATTGCAGTAAACGAAACCACAACGCGTGCGGACGTAGCTGAGCTATTTGATATTATTCTAGGTGACGACCATGGCCTGAATGTAGATGCGCTAGACGCACAAGTGTCAGGCGAGAACATCACAGGTATTCCTGCAGGCTTAGTGCGCGACGACGAAATTTTAACGCACGCAAACTTCAACAGCTATCACAGCGAAACCGAGATGCTGCGTTATATCAAGCGTCTTGAAAACAAAGATTTAGCACTAAACCACTCAATGATCTCATTGGGCTCGTGTACCATGAAGCTAAACGCGACCGCTGAAATGATCCCAGTGACTTGGCCTGAGTTTGCAGAGCTACACCCGTTCTGCCCAATCGACCAAGCAGCGGGTTACAAGATCATGATGACTGAGCTGCACGACTGGCTTGTGAACATCACAGGTTACGACGCAGTATCACTACAGCCAAACTCAGGTGCACAAGGTGAGTACGCAGGTCTTATTGCTATCCGTAAGTATCATGAGTCTCGTGGTGAAGGTCACCGTAATATTTGCTTGATCCCAAGTTCAGCGCACGGTACAAACCCAGCG
Organism: Pseudoalteromonas sp. PS5; assembly: GCF_004103255.1. NCBI lineage: Bacteria > Pseudomonadati > Pseudomonadota > Gammaproteobacteria > Alteromonadales > Pseudoalteromonadaceae > Pseudoalteromonas > Pseudoalteromonas sp. PS5. Next base: position 9,216 of record NZ_RCSQ01000222.1, on the reverse strand, counting down.
TCTGCACAAATGGCAAGCATGAAAGTGGTTGTGGTTGACTGTGATAAAAACGGTAACATCGATATAGAAGATCTACGCGCGAAAGCCGCTGACGTAGCTGAAAACCTATCGTGCATCATGGTAACTTACCCGTCTACACACGGTGTATACGAAGAGTCTATCCGTGAAGTATGCGACATCGTGCACCAGCACGGCGGTCAAGTATACATGGACGGCGCAAACATGAACGCACAGGTTGGAGTAACCAGCCCAGGCTCAATCGGCTCTGACGTATCACACTTAAACCTGCATAAAACATTCTGTATTCCACACGGTGGCGGTGGCCCAGGTGTTGGTCCTATTGGCGTTAAATCGCACCTTGCGCCATTTATGCCTAACCACAGCGTGATCAATGTAGAAGGCACAAACGTAGGCAACGGCGCGGTTTCTGCGGCACCTTACGGCTCTGCAGCTATTCTACCGATCTCGTGGGCATACATCGCAATGATGGGCAGTGAAGGCCTAAAACAAGCAACAGAAATGGCAATTGTAAACGCTAACTACCTAACGGCGAAGTTAAGCGAGCACTTCCCAATTCTATACCGTGGCCGTAACGACCGTGTTGCCCACGAGTGTATTGTTGACCTACGGCCACTGAAAGAAGCCACAGGCATTACCGAAATGGACGTTGCTAAGCGTCTACAAGACTACGGCTTCCACTCTCCAACAATGTCGTTCCCAGTAGCGGGCACACTTATGGTTGAGCCAACGGAATCTGAGTCTAAGGTAGAAATCGACCGCTTTATCGAAGCCATGGTTTCTATCAAAGGTGAAATCGACAAGATTGCATCAGGCGAGTGGTCTATTGAAGATAACCCATTAGTATTTGCGCCACACACGCAAGCTGACGTACTAAGCAACGACTGGAACCGTGCATACGACCGTTTTTACGCTGCATTCCCAGTACCAAGCGTAGCAAAAGACAAATTCTGGCCAACGGTAACCCGTATCGATGATGTGTACGGCGACCGTAACCTAATTTGTTCTTGCCCCGCAGTTGATACTTACCGCGACGCGTAAGAGGTTGTAAGTCGCGCTTTTGCGCGACTTAGCTAATATTGAAAAGCCGCCCTTTGCAAAAGGGGCGGCTTTTTTTTGGGCGTGGATGTGGTGGAGGCTCGTGTCTGGGAGCGGCTTTACGCCGCGATCCCTTATAGCGACGAATAACTGCGACTTCACACTAAATCTTTGTGTAGGTCGCCATTTATGACGACAAATAATATGCCTCTTTGTTTTTGCCTTCCCGGCGAAGCGACATGAGGTAAAGTTTAGAGCTGGATTCAAAAATAAGTCACGACATAAAGTCGCTGCTACAAATTGTTCGTAGCCTTAAATAGCAACCATGGTAAATAATTGAATGCTGCGTAACAAATCCAAGTGGACAGCGTGTTGTAATACGTTGTTGAAAGTAAGTATCGATAAAAGGTACTATGAGGATAGTTCTCAGCACTTAGCGCTCAGATTAGCTGCTGCGACATAAAAGCTTAGGTTAGATTGTCTGCTTTTCTCGTATCGCCGTGTGGTGTTTGCGGCTATCGCGATTTATAAGGTTTAAAAATGATTCCAATAAATAATTCAATTGTTTCCGCAGTAGCATTGTCGGAAATAAATGGCGAAACAAAAATGCTATTGATGAAGCGTACGAAAGGTGGCTTCTGGTGTCATGTTGCAGGCTCAATGGAAGAAGGCGAATTACCTTGGCAAACCATTGTTCGAGAGTTTTATGAAGAAACTCAGATAGAAGTAACTGATCTGTACAATGGCCAATTTTTAGAGCAGTTTTATGCATCCTATTCCAACGTTATTGAGGTCATTCCTGTATTTGTAGTCAAATGTCCAGCCAATCAAAAAGTGGTTCTAAATGATGAACACACCGACTTTGAATGGTGCAATTTAGAAGAAGCTTTGAAGCTCGCACCTTTTCCAGCGCAGCACGCAGTGTTCAAACATGTATGGGAGTACTTTGTAGATAAGCCTATTAACGAGCTTTTTCGTATAAAGCTTGGCTAATGAGTTGTTCGGCAAAATTAAAAATTGGATTTAAAAAAGTCATTGCTACATGTTGTTTGTAGCCGCAAATGGCAAGCATCAAAAGCTCGCGGCGTAAAGCCGCTCCGACTAGATCAACTTCTGCTTGGTGTAAAATAGCTTAGTCCGCTGCTTATGGTCGGCAAGGCAATATAAAAGTAAAGTTGAAGAGCGGATTTAAAAAAGTCACAGCTACATGTTGTTTGTAGCCGCAAATGGCAAGCATCAAAAGCTCGCGGCGTAAAGCCGCTCCTTCGCGTGCACTTATCGCTCTAGTGGACGGTAATAGGGAGATCGTTTACCACTAATGATTGGCCATTTTGCTGAGCACGAAGAAAGCTCGCAGCCAATACGTCGTTGGGTAGGGTACTGATGTCGTCAACGGTTTCGACCATACAAAATGTAATGGACTCCCAGCCTAAATCTTTAATAAAGGCCTTAAGTTTGCTGATGTTATCTTCATAGTTTTCATCTGTGGTCAGCAGGCCGATGGAGTGTTTATTGCCGAGTTTGTATTTTCCTTGCTGAGTGATGGCGCATTTAGCGTAACCGCTCAACACATAAACTGTATTTGTGCTTTTGTTCATATTGGTAATGTTTTTTGGCTGAATTATGATTTTGATTTCCTATGCATCTTTTAAACCAAGCTAGTAAATATCGCTTCGCTGTTTTCTTATGTATTGAAAGTATTGAGAAAAATTATTAGTGATTTGTCTTGGGTGTTGCTCCCACAAAAGGTGTCAATTTTTTATGAGACTGAATGATAGGGGTTGCGCTTATGTTTACCGCTGTGTCGAAATCAAAGGGAATGGGTGTATTATTTGTCGCCATAAATGGCGACCTACGCGGGAGGCGTAAGGTTGTGCTGCGAAATGCTGGCTTTGCTTTCTTTGTTTTGACAAGTTGTCTTTAAATTATCTCGTTAACCTTGTTGCTGGTACGATGAGTTGTTACTCTCAAGTTCAATAAACAAAATTAAAGGCAATATCATGCAGGAGTTTTTAGAAAAGTTTGCAATCACCACCAAAGTGAATGTGGTATGGGGAGAAATGGATGCGTTGGGGCATGTGAATAACGTGTCGTATTTTCGCTATTTTGAAACTGCGCGAATCGATTTTTTGACTCAAACGGGCTTACTTTCGGTATTATCAGAGCCTACCCATAGTCCGGTTTTGCGTGATACGTACGCGCAATATAAACGACCCGTCACTTTTCCAGATACCTTGCATATTGGTTCATATATCACTGATATCAAAGAAGATCGTTTTACCATGCGCTACGAGGCGTTTAGTGAATCGCAACAAGCAGTATGCACAACGGGGTATGCGAATGTGGTGATGTTTAATATGAAAACAGGGAAAAAATCGCCAATTCCAGAGAATATGCTGAGCATTTTAAAGCAGTATGAAATGGAGTGATATTTAAGCTTTTTTAAAGCTGTAGTTAACCTAATCAATTATATTTTTGGGGGCAAGTAACAACGTTTGGCTCTTATAAATAAAGTGATTGCTAAGTGAGCGTTTTTAAGTGGTTTCGCTACTGTTGCAATCACTTTATCAAGTAACTCGACATAGAATACAGGTTGAGCTAACTTTCTAACCTCAGTCAACTTGAAGGGCCTTATCAGCCGCATTTAAGCCCATATTTAGCATCACTAAATAGACTGACTACTAAGCTATTGAACCGCTTTCAAATTGACTACTTATCTAAAAAAGTGAAAGAGTTTTGCCATCCTATATTCTATCGAATAGTGATGTGCCGTAAGCTTTTTCTAGCCTGGTAAGTTAGGATACACTACGGCATAGTGCGTTTTTCCTGACTTTTTGTTGAAAGCCGTTACTACAGAGCAGTGAAAAAACTGCCAAGGTGTAAGGTTTCCTTCTATCCAATCCTTTAAGTGGTTTTCACCAACAGAAAGGTGTTCATGTGCTTTATAGTTAGTTTGTGTTGATTTCCAGGTTATATTTGCGGGCACAGAAGTTTTAACATCAATTTTGTTTCTACTGTATATAACTAACCCTTGAATATGGCCTGAGTCAGAATGCCCTGAAGCCGAGTATTTATTACAGTAACCATTTGTGCTGCCAATAATATTATTTATAGTATTCTCTAACGCATTTGCACCAGTCTTTGTGGATTTAAAGCCATGTTTTCCTAAGCTTAGTTGTTTTCGGGTAAGCTCTTCTGCGGTGATATATTCTCCCTGCTTTTTAAGCAGATCTGAATATGTCTCAAAGTTCTTTTCAATAACATCAGAATATATATTTGCATCGAGTTTTTTAACTACTTCCTCTAGAATGCTAATTAACTCTCCATAGTAATCTTTAGATTTAGCTATTTCATCTTGCTCCACAAAATCCTCTTTGTGTTGTAATGCTAGCGCTAAGTCACTTTCTATTTTTTTATAAAGCTCTAGGTTTTCTGACACTTTATAAGTTTCAAGTGCGTATTTTACGTCACCTACACGATTGATTAAGTCTTCATGGGTGTGAGAGAGGTAAGGGGCGTATTCATCGATCATAGCAGGGGCATGAGATACATCTCTTTCAGCAACTTGATTAACCAGCGCTAATAGTCCAGGAATATCTTGGGAATCAATCTTCACATCTTTTAGGTTTGTGTCGTATGTGGCAACAGCTTTGAGCTCTTTACACTTTTCAGAAAAAGATTTGCCAGAGCCAATTGAGCCTCCTCCTGTGCCATCATCTGTTGTGATTGAGGCTTTTATATCGGTTTTTGCTTTTTCTGCTTCTGCCTTTGAGTCAAATTCAAACTCAAATAAAACGTAGCAGTAAAGGCCATGCGTTTGACCTTTTAAATAGGCACTCCCATAGTCTTTATAAAACATACTCGGGCTTTGTTTATAGACCTCATTTGCAGCAGCGTTCGGTTCTTCTAACTCAAGTTGCCGAGTTTTACCCTCCCGCCTTGCACAAGCGAGAAAATACACATATCGTGAGCTTCTTTTCATTTCTAGTGTATTGCTGTGTTTGTGACCAAAGCTAAAAAATCCCAAATTAATCGATAAACCACTTTTATGAGTGGTGATTTCATGTAGTTGCTTGGAATCTTCGATGCACTTTATAGTGGCCGTTAATTCATATTCACCACGCGTTGGTATCTCTTTAATAAATTCTTCTAATTTACTGTACGGACCGAAAGGCGATGACTTTCTGCTGGCAGTGATAGCAGAAGCACCAGTTCCAATGGTTGCTAATCCGGCAGTGGTTTTTAATGGTGGTTGATTTGATAATTCATTGAGTTTCATGTTTGTTCCTTAACTTTTAAATTGAATATTCAATGGCTATCCATTACTTCATCAAGCGATGGATCAGTTATGTGTTGCGTAATGTACTTAGTGGTTGAGTACTATTGTATTTTGCAATCTTGTTGATTATTGTTTGTTATTTTGTTTGTTTCTATTACATTGCATTACAACATAAGGGATCTGTTGAAATGGCCGGAGGCATCATATAAAAGATTAAGAGGATATTGCTTTTCAACGCATCAGCTCGAGTACATGGGCGCTTTACGATAAGCTTTTACCATTATTAAGTGAGAGAAGTAAGTCATGTCGACAGTAACCGCAAAGCAGAACATAAAAGCCATAGTGGCCGCGATTAGAGCGGAAGAGCAGTCGCTTCGATCGCGTTATCCTATTTTAAACTGGCAAAACAGCATTGCGATGGTGATTTTGCTGTTGTCGTTAAGTGCGCTAATTGGCGTTGCCTTGCTCTACTATTTTGCCATTATTCCTGCATGGTTATGTGTTCTGTTGGCGGCCTTCATAACTTCAATTTCTCATGAGCTTGAACACGATTTGATCCATAGGCAGTATTTTAGTAACCGTCCGCTGATTTATCATTTTATGATGCTGGCAGTGTGGATGATGCGGCCAAATACTGTCAATCCATGGTATCGAAGACGCATTCATTTACATCATCATAAAGTATCCGGCACAGAGCAAGACCTAGAAGAGCGCTTGGTAGGTAATGGCATTCGGTCTCCTTGGCTACGAGCTGTGGTGGTCAGCGATGGGTTACTTGGTTTGTTGATTAATGCCAAACGGTTTAGTCGAGAAATCAATGGTTTTAAATTTTTACAGGTATTTAATGCTGGCTTTCCGTTTGCCACGGCTTATTTTGTGACCTTGTATGGTGTGATTGCCTATTACACAGTGCAATGGGTACAGCCATTTGCATTGCCCAAGTGGGGAGCTGAGCTACTTGCGGTTGCTGAGTTTTTCATGGTGGTGCTAATTATACCTAATGTTATCCGTTCAGCGTCTTTAAACCTCGTAACATCTTCCATGCATTATTACGGTGGCGTGAGTAACATACTGGAGCAGACTCATGTGATCACCAGTCGCTGGTTTTTACCGTTTCAGTTGTTTTGCTTTGACTTTGGTCGCACGCACACAATTCATCACTTTGTGCCTAATCAACCATTTTATATTAGACAGTTAATCAGTAAAAAAATACGCCCGATTATGGCGCTGCATGGCGTGCGTTTTAATGATTTAAAGAGTTTAAGGCATGCAAATCATTACCCTATTGAAAAGCCTGCTGCTAAAAGTTAGACAATCACTATTACTACATGTTTTATGGTAGTGAGCGCTTATAAGGGGGCGGGAAGCCGTTAATCTTTGGTTACCCAGTTCGTTTTTGCTTGGACAATACTCATGCCAAATGTCGCACGGAATGTGCGGCTTAGGTGTGCGCCATCAGAAAACCCTGCGATGTATGCCGCGTCAGTTGCTGAGCATCCTTTTATTAAAGCTTGTAGTGCGCAGTTTAGTCTGCGCCATAAAAGAAATGGACGCCAAGCTATCCCAATTTGAGCCTTAAAAAGGTGAAGAAATCGGCTTTCACAGAGGTGGAGTGTCTGTGCGACGTCAGCTGCGCGCCAGTGCTTTGGTTTGATACACTCAGCGGCAAAGCAAGTGTTTAACTCGTTGAGCAAGCATTGAATTCGTCTATCTGTAACGAGGCTTTGGTTTAATCGAAGCGAGGTGCTGTCTATCGATAGAGATTGAAAAAGAGGAGATAGGCGGTCGTAAGCCTCCTCTTTATCTTTAGGTGAACGCATACTTTTGTCAGCACTATCATCAACATGCAAAAAAGGTTGCGCTTTTAATAACGTTGTAAGCTGCTCTCCTAACCGGCTGGTGGGCTCAACTAACACTATCCATCCTTTTTGTATTCTCAGACAGTGGCTTTGTTTTGAAGCAATAATGGTCAAGCCATGTAACGTGTTGCCACTTAACTCGTACGTGTGTCCATGTTGCGGCCAGATGACTTGCAGCGCAACATGTTGGTGATAATCCGCGTCTATGTGCGAGCCATAAATAAGCACCACGCCCACGTCTATCCATACTGTAGGTACTATCACAGCATTTGCCCCTTGGGTTGTATTTTGAGTTCCATAGTAATGTGCAGTGAGGCTCCTTACAACTTGCCTCAGGGCGTTATTGCGCGGCGGTTATTTCAGGTGCTGTGCTAAATCGTCGGGGATTGCCATTGGTTTGAATGGGTTCACATTGGTGCCACCAGTATTCCCTTTGGGGATCCAGATTTTAGAAAATAACATCGCAGCAATAATTCGGGCTATTTGTCCTAATATTTCTTTTTTATTCTTTGTTTTGTAACCAAGCTTAAGCATCCACCAATGGGATTGGGTGTGCGCAATCACAAAGGATTGCCCCAGAATATGTGCTCTTTCTAAGTGATAAAAACAGTCGCTATACTGGGCGTGTTGATAGTACCTGTTGGTTGCGGCCATTTCCGCTTGAAATGCTAACTTTAATGCAGGCTTCATGGAAGGTGTCCTCTTCGCTTATCCGGTTGCTGTGGATTTTTTATCAGCAAGTTTCAGTGTTTTTGCTTAGCTTAATGTTACGCGCAAACTGCTCAGGTTAATTGAATAAACTGGTTATATGTTTGTGCTTCTTGGCTACAACATACTCCTTTGCCCATACAACCTGGCCATTTTTGATCACCGCAACACTTAAGCCTGGTAGCTTATGTTTAGTCATTGAGGTCATTATGCTATGAGGTTGGTATTGCTCTGTGGTGATGCGAACATGCGGGTAGAGGTTAGAGGCGATATGTTCAATTTTATGGCTATTGGCTTGGCTTTGCTGTGGCAAAAGCCAAGCCGCCAACATTGCTAAAATTGAGAGCTGATATTTCATTATTCTTCCTTAATTTATTATTGTTTTTGAAATATATACGTTTTTCTGTAGTTGTAATTAGGGGAGGTATTTAGAGTGGGTGGCTGTGTGGGTGACGAAGACGACAAAGAGCGGCCTATTCGATGTGAGCCGCTCTGAGTAAAAGTTAAGTTACAATCAGGCGATTATTTGTGTCTCTACTGGTGAGGATCTGCTCGGCATTAAATTCTACTGAGCGCTTTGCCATGCGGTCATATAACAGCACGTTGACGGTGGCGGCTAAGTTCATGCAACCGGTGGTTGGTACGTACACTACGGCGTCTGCTGCATCAACAAGTTCTTGTGGTAGGCTGCCATCCTCTGGGCCAAAAATGTATAGCGCATCACTAGGGTGAACAAACTGAGGTAGGGGGGTGGCGCCTTCAACCAATTCTACACATACGAGTGCACGACTGGGGGCTTTTAACGAAATAAAGTCATCAACATGTTTGACGGTAATGTTATTGGCAATATTTTTAGTATCAGTGTGGTACTTGGCCGCTTTTGCATAACGATTGCCATTGAAATAGATAGCCTGAGCTTCATAACAGCCCGCAGCTCGCAATACTCCCCCGACATTGGTAGGTGATTTAGGGTTGACTAATCCAATTGCTGCAAACGATTTGCTCATACTTTTCTATTCTCACTAAAAGGCAGTGTTACCACCATAAAACGCTAATGGTGATTGTATCATGTATTACCGTATTTGGACTCTTTGCGATTATAAGATAGAGCTTTCAAAGCTCGTAGCTGCCATATATTCGGCCTTTTATGAGCGGGTTTATCCGTTCTAGCCCCAATGGACATAGCCTCCAGTATCTTTTCAACTTCGACGGCTGCTAATGGCGCTTGGTATAACTCACTTCTAACATCGAGTTCAGGTTAATTAGCGCTGTGTCAGTGTATTGTAATACCACTTTGACTTAATACTTGCTCAA
>NZ_RCSQ01000221.1:0-3389 GCF_004103255.1 Pseudoalteromonas sp. PS5 | reverse complement strand
TTTAGTTGTTCTAAATGAGAAACTTTTAGCGCTGTTAGCGTCAGATTTACTCCTTCAAATTGAGCAAGTATTAAGTCAAATTGGTATTACCTCGCACATCATAAATTAGCAGGGGTAGAAAAGGGTAGTAACTGAGTACTACATTAGTGGCGGTCTAAAAACCTTTGCCAAGTTATGTTCGGATTGATAACTCTAAGCTGAGAGGTGATCTGCTTTAATATCGCTAATGGCGGGCGGGTTACTATATCGCCATCATCCTTTAACCCAAGCAGGTAATGCAAACTACTCTTATGACCTTGTTGGATAGCGGATATTCTTATTTGTTGCTCAAAGTTCAAACGAAGGCTACTAATAGCCGTTTTCATTCCTTGTTGATCGACATTGGGTAAGCCGCATTTTTGCAGGTAGCCCTGTCGCTCTCCTTCTCCTGAAAACCAAATTCTGACTTTTTCACTGTACCTTCCACTTTTGGCCGGTAGATCAAATAAAAGACGTTGTTGACCGAGTTTTTTGACCTGCGCTAAATATTGCTCGAGTCCACTTTGCCAGAGCGCTGGATGAATAGGGACCATGCGAGGCTGAATTTTACCATGGGTTTTAAAGTGCAATAGGTGAACATGGTCTTGTTGAAAAATATCATCAAGGGTGAGCGAGCCAATTTCGTCGCTGTAGGCACCAGTGTAGTAACTCAGTAACGGTAGCCAAAAGTGCCAATGTTTGGGCTGTTCCCGTTTTAATTTTTCGTCGGTATAGATGTACCCGTTAAATAGAGTATGAAGTTCCATTGTTGAGAATGCTCGTCTGCCTAAATGAGTTTTCATACAATGATCAACACCTTGAGTATTAAGAGCGGTTAGTGTAGCGGGTTTTGTTTTTTTACGGAAGGGTATGATATACCGCGCAGGTCACATAATCTAAACTTGAAGTAAGAAGAGAGTTAATCAACTAAAAGGCAGTAGCCCAAAAGCGAAATACCACTACAACGAGAGATTGTTACTTCATATATTGTAAAGTTATGCAAGCAAATTTAACGCTATAGTAAGGATAACAGCTGCTAAAGAGGTGGCCGTTATCCATAGTTATAATTGGCTACTATGTGTGAGGTGTGATAGTCGCTATCCCAGTCTGTGACTCGGCTATTGTAATTGCTTTAAAAATTGTGAAAACGCGTCACCTAGCTGTTCATCTCGGATAGCATATTCAACAATCGCTTTTAAATAACCAAGTTTATCGCCACAGTCGTGCGATCTACCACTCATATGAAAAGCTTCAACGGTTTCTTGCTCCATCAGCATATCAATGGCGTCAGTGAGTTGTATTTCACCGCCAGCCCCCTGTGGTGTCTTTTTAAGGAGCGGCCAAATATTTTTAGAAAGCACATAGCGGCCAACCACTGCGAGATTAGAAGGTGCAGTGTCTACATCAGGCTTTTCTACCATGTGCTTGATAGGGCTGCTTTCACCTGGACAAAGCGTTACACCACCAATATCGGCGATACCATATTTGCATACGTCTTCTTGGGGAACAGGCTCTAACATGATTTGGCTGGCTTGTGTTTGTGAAAAACGTTGTAGCATTGCAGCTAGGTTTTCTTGGCCTTGATCTGCTGTATATTCATCTAAAATGACATCAGGTAATACAACTACAAAGTCACTATCGCCAACAATGGGTTGTGCGCACAAAACGGCGTGACCTAGACCTTTTGCTTCACCTTGGCGAACGTGCATAATGGTGACATCTTCAGGGCAAATTGAGCGGACCTCATCGAGTAACTTACGTTTCACACGTTTTTCGAGCGTAGCTTCTAATTCAAAGCTAGTGTCAAAGTGGTTTTCAATTGCATTTTTAGAAGAGTGGGTTACAAGTACTATTTCTTTTATCCCAGCAGCTACGCACTCAGTAACGATACACTGAATAAGCGGCTTATCGACTAAAGGTAGCATTTCTTTAGGAATTGCTTTGGTCATAGGGAGCATCCGGGTTCCAAGACCCGCAACAGGAACTACTGCTTTCATAAAAGTCCATATTTTGACTGATTTCCAAGTTTCATCGGGCATTGTATCTTTCTGTCAAAAAGTTGCAAATTAGAATAACTTGATAGTTAGACAGAAGGTGTGAACACTTGTTTATTTTTTATTTTTTTGTATCGAGGGGGAAGTGTAACTCCACCCAATTCAGTACAGCGCTTTCGTAGAATTTTATGCAGCTTCAAGATAACCAATTGGTGTCATATCGCCAAGTGAATCATGAGGCCGCTCATAATTATAGATATCTAACCACTCGTCCGTGATTTCACGTACTTCTTGCAGTGATTCAAACAAGTATAAATCTAGCACTTCTTCACGGTAACTTCGGTTAAACCTTTCCACAAAGCCATTTTGATAAGGACTACCAGGTTTTATAAACTCAAGCTTAATACTGTTTTCCACCGCCCACGCTTCCAACATAGTTGAAGTAAACTCTGGGCCATTATCTACTCTAATTTGCTTTGGTTTTCCGCGCCAAGCAATGATCTGTTTTAGTGTCCTAATCACTCTTTCAGCGGTTAAACTGGTATCCACTTCAATCGCTAATGCTTGTCGATTGAAGTCATCGAGTATATTCAATGTCCTAAAACGATGTCCGTAGCTTAGTGCATCACTCATAAAGTCCATTGACCAAGATTCATTATATTGCTGTGGGGCACTTAATGGTTCTGGCGTTCTTGTTGGCACACGGCGCTTTCCTTTACGTCTCAAATTGAGTTTTAGCATGTTGTAAACTCGTTCAACACGCTTTTTATTCCAAGGTTTACCCTTATTACGAAGCCTTTTAAATAGTTTAGGCAGCCCCCATCTTTGGTGACGTTCGACCAATGCTAGCAACGCGTCGATAACCTCATCATCTGATGGCCGCTTATGTTTGTAATAAAAAACTGAGCGGCTTAGCCCTGCCACTTCACAAGCAAATGCGACGCTGACGTTAAATTGGGATCTTAAATGTTCAACCCAAGCTCCGCGCCTACTTGTCTTTACAGCTTTTTTGCAATGATATCCTCAAGCATCGAGTGCTTTAAGCTCAGCGTTGCAAACATATCTTTTAACTTACGGTTTTCTTCTTCAAGCTCTTTGAGGCGCTTAACATCAGACGCTTCCATGCCACCATACTTTGAGCGCCATTTGTAAAATGTGCTTTGCCCGATACCATGTTTACGGCAAATTTCAGGGACTGGAATACCTGATCCAGCTTCTTTGATCATGCTGACAATTTGAGTTTCGGTAAACTTGCTTTTTCTCATCGTAAATTTTCCTATTTTAGTTAATGGAAAATTCTACTTATGAACTGTTTCATTTTTTGGGGGAGTTACAGAAGTATTGAGCGCTTAATGCCAATTTGCTTAATTAAGTGGT
>NZ_RCSQ01000220.1:0-3788 GCF_004103255.1 Pseudoalteromonas sp. PS5 | reverse complement strand
GCGGTGCTACTAAAGCTATTTTCCCGCATCAAGATAGATCATTTACTTAATACAACTGGTATAAGATTGATAAAAGGGAAGCATTGCAGCTTCCCTTTTTGGTTGGGTCAAATTAAAGAGAAGACTATTTGGGATCTAGCCCTCTGCGCTTTAAAAGCGCTGCAGTCGTCGGCTCTTTTCCGCGGAATGCTTTGTAAGAGTCCATTACAGGTCTTGAGTTACCAACTGATAAAATATGTTTACGATATTTTTCGCCATTTTCAAGTTTAAGGCCACCGAGCTTTTGCACGTATGCATAGGCGTCGGCTGCTAATATTTCACTCCACATATAGGCATAGTAACCAGCAGAATAGCCGCCTCCCATAGAGTGCGCAAAAAATGCTGATTTATAACGCGGTGGAACGTAATCGAGGGCGACTCCATGCTTTTCCAGTGCCGCTTGTTCAAATTCATTGATATCAGTGGGAGCATGCTCGGGGGAAATTGTATGCCACTCCATATCTAAGAGCGCAGATGCCATGTACTCCAAGGTATCGTAGCCCATATTAAAAGTTCGTGAGCGGATCACTTTATCAAGCAGTGTGTTTGGGATGGGCTCGCCGGTTTGGTAATGCTTTGCATAGTTACTGATAACTTCAGGATGTGCAGCCCAGTCTTCCTCAAAGGTTGAGGGAAACTCAACAAAGTCACGAGAAACAGCGGTTCCAGCAAGGCTCGGATATTTTACGTCAGAAAACATCCCGTGTAAGCCATGTCCCATTTCGTGAAACATAGTTGTCACTTCATTGTAGCTCACAAAGGTTGGCTCACCATCAGGTGCCTTTGCAATATTCATGACATTGATAACCACAGGCTTTTGGTTTAATAACTCAGATTGCCCTACAAATGAATTCATCCAAGCTCCACCACGTTTACCTTCTCTTGCAAAATAGTCGGCAAAGAATATCGCGAGGCTTTCACCATTGTTATCGAATAGTTCATAAGCCTTAACGTCTGGATGATATACAGGTAAGTCAGGGCGAGCTTTGAAACTTACGCCGTACAACTTATTCATGGTATAAAAAACACCATTTTCTAAGACGTTATTAAATTCGAAGTACTTTTTCACTTCTGTTTCGTCTAGGTCATAACGAGATTGACGAACTTTTTCAGCGTAGTATGCCCAGTCCCAAGGTTTGATGTCGAACGAGTGCCCTTCGCTTTGAATAAGCGTTTTAATATCTGCTGCTTCCTTTTCCACGTTGGAAACAACGGCCGGCACCATGCTACCAAGCATGCCGTAAACTGCTTTAGGGTTTCCAGCCATTTGCTTTTCTAGGACGTAGTCTGCCCAGCTTTTATACCCTAACAGCGCAGCTTTTTCAGCCCTTAACTGTGCCAGCCGGATGATAATCTGAGTATTGTCATTATCACCTGACTGAGCACGATAAGCAGAAGCTTGCCAAATCTGTTGCCTAAGTGCTCGGTTGGTTAAAGACGCTAAAATAGGTTGACGAGTTGTGTTGGTAATACCTATTAAGTACTTGTCTTTATGTCCTGCTGCTTCAGCCGCGCGTTTAGTGGCAAGAATTTGTCTTTCTGTTAAACCGTCCAATGCGGCTTTATCATCAACAATCACTGATATGGCAGACGTTTCTGCTAATAGGTTTTGTGAAAACTGGGTAGTTAGAGATGAATGTTCTTCATTGATTTTGCGAATTTTCTCCTTATCTTCAGCACTTAGTTTTGCGCCAGCTCGCACAAAGTTGGTGTAGTAAACATCCAATAAACGCTTTGATTCTGAGTCCAGTTCGAGTGAGTTACGATTATCATAAAGCGACTTTATACGGCCAAATAATGCGGCGTTCAAATTGATGTTATCGCGGTGTTCTGCGAGCATTGGGGCTAGTTCTTTTTGTAATTGACGACGCTTTACCGAGCTATCTGTGCCTATTAAGTTAAAAAATACACTACTGGTTCGCTTTAGCAGTGCACCACTTTTTTCCATTGCAACTAAGGTGTTTTCAAACGTAGGCGTTGCTGGGTTGCTTGCTATTCTTTCGACTTCTTCAAGGTGTTCTGCCATTCCTAATGTAAATGCTGGCATAAAATGCTCATCCTTTATTTTATCAAACATTGGAGTTTGATAGGTCAAGGTGCTGACATTGAGTAATGGATTTATATAAGCTGTTTCTGCAGAGACGGCAGATGTCATCTCAGTTGAATAATTAGAGCAACCTGAGACAAACAGTGTGGAGTAAATCGCAGCTGCGATGACAGTCTTTTTCATAAACATTCTTCTTGTATTGCTTGTTATGTTATAATATAACAGCTTCTTGTGTTTTATATTGCAACTTATCGCATAATAATGGTGTTATAACGATTTTCAGTTTTACGTTCCGTTTGTTTGCGTAGCCTAAACGTAGAGTAGTAAATGCCTTCCTAGCCGTTAACTTTGATTCTGACTACGTTCAAATCTACTTCTAATACGTATATTTACTCTTGCTAGCGGGCGAAATTACCGCTTCAATCGCCTAGCGTAGCTACTTCTAAAATTCTCAGATAAGACAAGGTAACTCTAAAATAGCGCTTAGCTTTTTGTGTATCCAAGCCTAAAGTGAGACAAGAGATTATCCGCACAACTGATGTGTTGGAAATTTATGATCAACGACGACTGCATTGTGAGCATGTAAACTTTCTTGATGCTCTACCTTAAACCAGTAATCTATAAATTGAGGGCATGTTTCTAAAAATTGCTTGACTCTGCGCGCAGCATCTTCGCAAAACATTAAATTTTCTGCATTTAGCTTCGCAAATGCCTGTTCATCTTCGCGTTTTACCGCAGTTTGAACTGGCGTGCCAATGGTTTGTTCTAGCGCTTTTATAAGGTTTGGAATGAGGGGTAACATCCGTTCTGTTAGTTTTACTGTTACGTAAGCGAAAGAACGCTGGCTATGAGGTGTGGCAATGCTCCCTTTTAGAGAGGTTATCCACGTCATTAGTTCGTGTTTTGAAATCATCTCATGGGAAAACTGTTCTTCGATCTCTTCACTTAATGCTTGTCTAGAAAGTGCCGCTGAACAAGGGCAGGTACTTGAATAGGCAATAGTAAGTGACAACTCATAGCTAAGCTCTGAGTTTATATACTCACAATTAAGCGTGATAGGGTAACTTTGATAGCCGAATTGATCGCTCAACAATGCTGGTTTATCTATGGTTACTTCAAACTGTAACTCAAGCTTGGCTGCTTTGCTCAATCCTTGCTGAGATTGAACCGATTCTTTTAATAACGCTTCAATCGTTTTAATATTCAAAGGAGTCGTACTTAGTATCTCTCTCAAGCGAATGTATAACCGGGACATATGGATCCCTTTCGCCTCAGGTTTATCAAGGCTAACAAAAATATTTGCAAGAGCGTTAACCCTTTGGTAAGAGGTGCTTGATATTTCTACTTCTAAAGGTATGGCAATTTTTTCCATACCGACCCACTTTAGCGGTAAAGTTGTTGTTGCAAGCTGCCCAGAGGCAACATCAGGTAAAGATACTGTCATAGTCATTTCCGGTGAGGTTTCTAGGGCCTGTTGATCTTTGCTGTTTGATTTTTGTTCTCCTGAGTGTGTTTTGGTCGCGACGCTCGACTTGCCGCCTAGTAATCTGTGCAAAAGTTGAGCAACAATGAACAAAGCGCACTCAGCTGAACCCAAAGGACAGCGCTTGATTAGCATTTCTACTGTGTTCTCGCCTGACTCACATAGAATAACTATGCTACGCAGGCTCTGTCTTGTACAAATACCAATCAAACTGCTGCA
>NZ_RCSQ01000219.1:0-18154 GCF_004103255.1 Pseudoalteromonas sp. PS5 | reverse complement strand
ACTGATGGCTTAAACCGATCTCGGGTTACATTAAGGTAATTGGTATAAGTCGAAATCATTTACCTTAAAATCTTGTTTTTACGTTGGTTTGTTTGGTATTTGTACAAGGGGATAGTGTACTTTTCTACGAGGCACTAAAAAAACAAAACTGGTGGCAGCCGTTCAACTGTTGTACCTGCTTGGTAAGGGCCAAAAACCAATGGCTAGTGGAACATAGCCATTGGTTTTTGAAGATCTTTGGGAAAGCTAATATAGTAAGTCAAGCCTCTTCCTTCTTCGCTTGTTACTTCAATATCGCCATTCAATGTTTGTTTCACCAAGTTTAAGGTAATATGTGTGCCCAATCCGCTACCGCCTTGATCACGTTTGGTAGTGAAAAATGGGTCAAACAGGCGCTCAAGTTGTGCTTTTGTCACGCCCTTACCATCATCTTGATAAACAATATTAACAGCACCATTATCTTCGGTGATTTTTATATCGATATTACCTTTATCTTGATTCTCAAATCCATGGATCAGCGAATTCATAATAAGGTTAGTAAAAATTTGGCTAATTGCGCCAGCTGGTAAGTTAAGCGTCATGTCCTCTGGACATTCGATATTGACCTGATGATGTGTTTTTTTCAGTTTTGGGTGCAAAGAACGAATAACCTCACCAAGGTATTGCTTCATATTAATTGTTCTTATCGCTTCACTGGCTTGGTCAACGGCAATTTGTTTAAAGCTTGCAACGAGCTCAGATGCCCTATCTAAATTGGTGGTAAGCAGGCTAGCGCTCTGTTTGGCTTCGCTAATAAATTCCTCTAATGCTTTAGGAGAAAGGGTCTTGGCATTATAAGCAGACTCTAGCTGATCCAATCGCTCTTGTAGAAACGAGGTGGCAGTAACGCCTATTCCCACTGGGGTGTTGATGTCGTGAGTAATACCCGCGACAAGTCCACCAAGGGCGGCCATTTTTTCCGAACCCACTAAGCGCTCTTGCGCCATGTTTAGCTCATCAACATATTTTTCGAGCTCTTTTTGTTTCGTTAACAGCTCTTCTTCTGTTTGCTTTCTAAGATCAATTTCTTCGGTCAGTGTTAGCTTTTGTTTTTCTAACTCGTATTTTTGTTGTTGTAAATCCATCATCGCTTGGCTGAGATTAGAAGTTTTACGCGCGACCTCTTGTTCAAGCTGGATGTTGTGTTGATCTAGCTTTTCATTACTAATGATGAGCTCTTTTTGTGTTTGGTCTAATTTTTTACGGTATTCAGAAATTTTATCGATCAACTTGTTAAACGCTTCTTCCATTATCTTTAATTCGTTACGCTCCTTCGTTCCAATGTCTATTCTATGGCCATCAACATTGTCTATTTCGAACTCTTCTATTTGTTCGGTAAGTTCACTCAGCGGCTCAGTCAGCAGCTTTCGAAATGCAATTAAGAACAAAATAATCAAAAAGGTGGTTTTAATCATGGCGTTACCGATTAAGAAGTAAATCGATATCATGATCCTACTAAGCACGACTTCTCGGCTTGAAAATAACGTCACATCTCCAACCTGTGTAGCGCGACCTGAAAACTCGAATATCAGCGGAAAGGTGTAACCGAATAGACCTGACGGTGTGTCCTCAATTATTGCTTCTTCTTGAACAAGCTGTTGACTGTAAAGCTCGTGAATATCCAGCGAACGTCCAAGCTGAGAAATAATTTCACCACTGTCATCACGTACAATGATCCCTTCAATCATCGGAATTGCTAGCAAGCCTTCAGCTGTGGTGACTGTCTGTTTGGTGTTGAGTTCCCAAATAGCGCGAGTCAGGCTCCTACTGAATGTTTTTTGTAACATCGTCAGTTCATTGCGAATATAGTCTTTTGTGTTGACGTATTCAGCAATCACTTGACCGCATGTGACCACAAAGGTTAGAAGGAAGTAAACCGACAACACATTAGTGAGCAATTTTTTTGAGAGGCTTTTTTGCAGCATGAATTAAGCTGAGCTCCTACGGTTAGTTCATCGCCTTTGTATAATCTGCCTTTAAAGTTAGCCAATAAATGGTTAAAAATAAATAAATATCTTAATTAAATATGTTTTTTAGCGCCTTACTAAGCAAAGTTTAATGTGTTATAAGTTAGTGTTATCCAATGACCGTTTTATTAAGTACAAGACTGGCCACTTTATGAGTTATTCCGTCTTAGTTTGCGATGATTCGGCTGTAGCCCGAAAGCAAGTAATAAAACACTTGCAGAGCAATTTAGATATCGTGTTGCACCAAGCAAAGGATGGCCAACAAGCAATGGAGATACTGCAAGCACAACAAATCGATTTGTTGTGTCTTGATCTGACCATGCCAATATTAGACGGCATTGGTGTGCTTGAAGCAATAAAAACCAATAAAATTGAATGTTATGTAGTGGTAATCTCAGCCGATATTCAGGCGCAAATGAAAGAAAGAGTTGCAAGTTTGGGCGCGCTGGGGTTTCTAGAAAAGCCAGCCAAAGCTGAACAGCTTTTGGAACTATTGCATAAATTTGGGATAAGATAACTTATCTATGCAGATTACAAATGTCACTATTAGAAATTTGCATAATCTATTTTGCTATTTCGTATTGACAGTATGACTACACTTCAGGCAATCTAATTTTATGAAAACGAATATCATCACTACGACCATTATTACAACCACCATCCTAACTGGATAGTGGCATAGGTCAGTGCGAGTTTAAAAAAGGCCTGTGTTCACTAAGAACACAGGCCTTTTTTTGTTTTTGGAATGAGGAAAAATGATGCGAGTACTAAAGTTTGGAGGGTCTTCCCTCAAAGATTTTGCCTGTTTACAAAGAGTAAGACAGCTCATTAAAGATCATGGGCAACAACAAGCACTCGTCGTGCTTTCCGCCCCTGGTGGCATGACAGATCAATTAGTTGAGCTTGCTGAATTGGCAGGGCAAGGAGTTGAATTTGACACTCAATGGCTGTCATTTGCATCTCGTAGCCAAGGCTTACACGATGAAGTACAAGCTGTGTACGGTAGTGTTTCGGGTTGGCCTGACTTTGAATTACTGAAGAATAAACTAGATGGTGCAAAGCTACTGGGACACTGCCCAAGTCAAGCCAGAGCTTATGTCATTAGCTTTGGTGAGCGGATAAGTGTCGCGCTAATGGATACCATGCTGCAATCCGATGCGGTTTCGTTAAGTGCTGAAGCGTGCGTAAAAACACAAGGCGGATACCTTGATGCGGAAGTTGACCTTAGGTTGAGTAAATTATGTTTTGCAGAGATGGTTCGTGCCAACGCATCGCGTTTTTATATTACGGCGGGTTTCACAGGCAGTAATGAAGCGGGTGAGCTGACAACGCTTGGTCGTAATGGTTCTGACTATTCTGCGGCAGTTGCAGCAGCTTGTCTTGAAGCCGAAATCTGCCAAATCTGGACTGATGTTGATGGTGTTTATAGTGCCGATCCTCGTCTTATTAAAAAGGCAACTAAAGTTGATGTGCTGTCTTATAAAGAAGCAATGGAATTGTCTTATTTTGGCGCTAAAGTGCTGCACCCAAAAACCATTTTACCTTGCGCCAAAGCGGATGTGCCATGCGAAATTAAAAATACTCATGACCCAGAAGTGCCCGGCTCACTGATTTGTGCACAAGGTGGTGGCGAGGCTCCAGTAAAAGCGCTTTCGAGTCTAGACAAACTGGCTATGTTAACTGTGGCAGGGCCTGGAATGAAAGGCAAGGTAGGCATGGCTGCCCGGGTTTTTTCTGCACTGGCAGCAGACAATGTCTCTATCGTACTGATTACACAATCTTCTTGTGAGTTTAGTATTAGTTTTTGTGTCCATGAGCAAGACCTAAGTCTCGCGCTGGCTGCGCTGGAACAGGCATTTGAGCTTGAAACCCAAGCTGGGTTAATCGACCCAATTGAAGTGCAGCGTAATCTTGCTATCGTTACTTTGGTTGGCGACAACATGAGAGCGCACAAAGGTCTTGCTGCCAAATTCTTTGCTTCGCTCGCTCAAGCCCAGGTGAATATTGTCGCCATCGCGCAGGACTCAACAGAAAGTTCAATTTCGGCGGTGGTTGATGGTGAGCTTTGCCAAGATGCAGTAAAGGTGTGTCACGAAAACTTCTTCACGCACGTACCTTCCATTGATGTTTTCTTGATTGGCTGTGGTTTAGTGGGTCAAGAATTAATGAAGCAATTTCATAAACAGCAAGCATGGCTCGAAAAGCGTAATATTCGCTTGAATCTCTATGGTATTGCCAACTCGAGTAAATGTTATTTAGACCCTGAAGGTGTGCCATTTGATAACTGGGAATTGGCACTTGAAAAAGCTGAATCGGGTTTTGATTTACAACACGTTAGCCAGTTTGTTAAGCAAAACCATTTAATAAACCCTGTGATTGTCGATTGTAGTGCTGCCCAATTTGTCGCAGACAACTATTTAAACTTTCTAAATGCTGGGTTTCATGTCGTTGCGGCTAACAAAAAAGCAAATACAGGCAGTTATGAGTATTATCAGTCGCTGCAACAAGCTGCACAAGCTAAGCGCCGTCACTTTTTATATGAAACTAACGTTGGAGCAGGTCTACCTGTACTAGACAACCTTAAATTGCTGTTTGGCGCAGGAGATGAACTGCTGTCATTCAGTGGCATTTTGTCTGGTTCGCTGTCATATATTTTCGGCGTATTATCAGATGGTTTATCGCTATCGGAAGCAACAGAGAAAGCCAAACAAAATGGCTTTACAGAGCCTGATCCACGCGATGATTTATCTGGAACGGATGTCGCGCGTAAGCTGCTCATCATTGCCCGCGAATCGGGATTGCCATTGGAACTGGACGATATTGAAGTTGAGTCAGTGTTGCCTGAAGGGTTTGCAGAGGGTGCCAGTGTTGATGAATTTATGGCGCAATTACCTCAATTAGATGACGCTTTTTCAGCCCGTATAACAGCGGCAAAAGCACAAGACCAAGTGCTACGCTATGTTGGTTCAATTGTTGATGGCAAATGCCGCGTTGGTATTGAAGCCGTAGATAAGGAGCACGCTTTGTATGATATTCGTGATGGTGAAAACGCACTCGCAATCTTAAGCCAGTATTATCAGCCAAAACCTTTTGTGATCAGAGGGTATGGCGCCGGTGCGGAAGTGACCTCTGCTGGCGTGTTTACAGATATTCTAAAAACGCTGTCGAGGTAGGGGTAATGATGAAAACATTTTATGCACCTGCATCTATGGGAAATTTTTGTGTTGGCTTTGACGCACTAGGCGCCGCACTTGAACCCATTGATGGCAGTTTACTGGGTGATCAGGTCAGTGTTGAAGCTGCAGAGTATGATACGTTCAATTGTATTGGCCCATATGCTGAAAAGCTCTCAGCCGATCCCAAGGACAATTTGGCGTTTCAGTGTTTACTGCACTTCAAGCAGCGTGTAGCACCAAACATGCCAGCGGTTGCCATGACTTTATATAAAGGTCTTCCTGTTGGTTCTGGGTTAGGTTCAAGCGCATGCTCTGTAGTTGCTGCTTTTGCTGCACTTAATGATTTTGCCGATACGCAATTAAGCCAAGAGGCGCTTATTGAACTGATGGCTGACTTTGAAGCTAAGGTCAGTGGCGGTCGTCACTACGACAACATCACGCCATGCTACCTTGGTGGACTGCAACTGACTGCGGACTGCATTCCGAGCAAAGCAATCAGTGTTGCGTATGATGAAAACTGGTTTTATGTCATTGCTTATCCAGGCTTTGCACTAAACACAGCAAAAGCAAGACAAGCACTACCGCAGCAGTTTTCATTGCATGATACGGTGGAATTTGCCCAGCGACTATCTGGTTTTTGTTTACTGATGCAGTCAGGGCAATTTGATAACGCACTGTCGATGATGAAAGACAGTATTGCCGAGGAAGCGAGAGCGCCACTCATTGCCGGGTTTAGCGAAGCGAAAAAGGCGCTACCAGCCCTAGGAGCCGAGCTGGTGAGTATTTCCGGAGCAGGACCTACATTATTTGCAATTTGTAAGTCTGAGCAACAGGCAAATGCCGTACAGCAATGGTTGCAGCAACACTATATTAATGATGCAGGGTTTAGCCATATTTGCCGACTAGATACGCAAGGTACAAGAGAATTAAAGGATCAGAAATAATGAAGTTAGTAAATTTAAAGGACGAGCAGCAGGTCGTCTCATTCGTCGAAGCGGTCAAAATTGGCCTAGGTCGCAATCAGGGTGTTTTCTTTCCACCATCTTTTGAGCGTATTGCGGATATTGACGCATTACTTGCACTACCTTTTGCTGAGCGCAGTGCCAGAGTACTTCACCACCTTATCGGTGATGAATTACCACAAGACACACTAGATGACATGGTAAAGCGCGCATTTAACTTTCCAGCTAAGCTTGTGGAGGTTGCTGACAACCAGTATTGCTTAGAGTTATTTCATGGTCCAACGTTAGCGTTTAAAGACTTTGGCGGTCGCTTTATGGCTGAATGTATCAGCATGTTTAATCAAGGTGAACGTGTAACTATCCTCACAGCGACAAGTGGTGATACAGGTGCTGCCGTTGCCCATGCCTTTTACGAAAAAGAAAACGTTGATGTAGTGATCCTGTATCCCCATGGCAAAATTTCACTTGCTCAACAAAAGCTGTTTACAACACTTGGGAAAAACATTCATTGCTATGCTGTAGATGGTAGCTTTGATGACTGCCAAGCGATGGTGAAGTCTGCATTTCTTGATGACGAGGTGAAGCAAAAACTTGGTCTTAATTCGGCAAACTCAATCAACATCAGCCGTTTAGTGGCGCAAGTGTGTTATTACTTTGAAGCACTAGCACAATTACCTAAGTCGCAGCGTGATAAAGTGCATGTTTCAGTACCAAGTGGTAACTTTGGTAATGTTTGCGCAGCGATGATAGCGGCAGCAATAGGATTACCGATCGCTAAGCTAAGTGCGACGACAAACCAGAATGATACTGTGCCTCGTTATGTTACATCAGGTGAGTGGCAGCCAAACGACACGTTGGAGTCACTCTCTAATGCGATGGACGTGAGCAAACCTAATAACTGGCCTCGAGTTGAAATCATGTTGGAAAGAGGTGATTTTAACAAACATGACTTTTATTCACGTTCAGTGTCGGAAGCGCGCACTCAAACAGTCATGCAAGAATTACATGACAAAGGCTATTTGGCTGAACCGCATACAGCGATCGCTTACGAGGGATTAGCGCTTGACTCTCAAGCGGATGAAACCGGGATTTTCCTTGCAACTGCACATCCTGCAAAATTCAAAGAGTCTGTAGAAGATGTTTTAAATCATAAGCTTGATATGCCGAAACCGCTGGCTGATGCGCTGAAAAAACCCTGTTTAGCTGAGTCACTTAGTGCCGATTATAACGCCCTGAAGACGGCGATATTGGCAAAGTTGAACTAGATCAGAACGGGGACCTAAGTGGGTAAATAGCTCACTTAGGTATGTTCAATTTCGTAACTATATTAGCTTTTCAAATGCAACTTGGGTTGTCTCATTTAAAATATTAATGTTTAAATAAAAAAATATCATCGCGATAGGGGTGTGAAATAAATTCAATCCCTGATTAAATATACCCATGCTGATTTCATAGACACACTGGCCACTTACCGGCGCTAGTTTGTCTTTAAAAATACCCTTACGTTTACCTAGGAGAAACCATGTTAGAACGTAACATGAATATTGCAGATTTTGACCCAGAATTGTCTGCAGCGATTGAAGCAGAAACTTCACGTCAAGAAGAGCACATCGAGCTTATCGCTTCTGAGAACTACTGTAGCCCACGTGTACTTGAAGCCCAGGGTTCTCAGCTAACAAACAAGTATGCTGAAGGTTACCCAGGTAAGCGTTACTATGGTGGTTGTGAGCACGTTGACGTGGTTGAGCAACTTGCCATTGACCGTGCCAACGAGCTATTTGGTTCGACTTACGCAAACGTTCAGCCTCACGCTGGCTCACAAGCAAACGCGGCGGTATTCCAAGCGTTACTTCAGCCACATGATACTGTGCTAGGTATGAGTCTTGCTCATGGTGGCCACTTAACACACGGTTCTCATGTAAACTTCTCTGGTAAAACGTACAATGCTATTCAGTACGGTCTAAACGAAGAAACTGGCGAAATTGATTACGCTCAGGTTGAAGCATTAGCACTTGAGCACAAACCAAAAATGATCATCGGCGGTTTCTCTGCATATTCAGGTATCGTTGACTGGGCTAAGTTCCGCGAAATCGCTGACAAAGTAGGTGCTTACCTACTTGTTGATATGGCGCATGTTGCAGGTCTCGTTGCTGCTGGTATTTACCCAAGCCCAGTGCCTCATGCACACGTTGTAACAACAACAACGCACAAAACGCTAGCGGGTCCTCGTGGTGGTCTTATCATCTCTGCTTGTGATGATGAAGAGATCTACAAAAAGCTAAACTCTGCCGTATTCCCTGGTGGCCAAGGTGGTCCTCTATGTCACGTTATCGCTGCGAAAGCAGTTGCGTTCAAAGAAGCACTACAGCCAGAGTTCAAGTCTTACCAAGAGCAAGTGGTTAAAAACGCACAAGCGATGGTTGCGGTACTTCAGGAGCGTGGTTATAAAGTGGTTTCTGGCAAAACTGAAAACCACCTGTTCCTACTTGACCTGATTGACAAAGACATCACAGGTAAAGATGCAGATGCTGCGCTTGGCCGTGCAAACATCACAGTAAATAAAAACTCTGTACCAAACGACCCTCGTTCACCGTTTGTTACTTCAGGTCTTCGTATCGGTTCTCCTGCGATCACTCGTCGTGGCTTTAAAGAAGCTGAATCGAAAGAGCTTGCTGGCTGGATCTGTGATGTACTAGACAACATCAATGATGAGTCTGTACAAGCACAAGTGAAAGAAAAAGTAAAAGCAATTTGCGCTAAATTACCTGTTTACGCATAATTTCGCTCACAAAAAAGCAGTTTTTTGTTATGATTAAGGCCGCATTCAAGCGGCCTTTTTTGTTTTTAACTCAACGAGAGCGTCTATGCATTGTCCATTTTGTACAGCCAAAGATACCAAAGTGATAGATTCACGATTGGTTGCTTCCGGCCATCAAGTCCGTCGTCGCCGTGAGTGTATTTTATGCCACGAACGCTTTACTACTTTTGAAGGCGCTGAACTTCTGATGCCAAGAGTAATAAAACAAGATGGCACCAGAGAGCCGTTCAACGAAGACAAACTGCTTAATGGCATGCACCGAGCGCTGGAAAAGCGCCCTGTTAGTACAGAACAAATAGAAGAAGTAGTACATCAGATTAAATCTCAAATTCGTGGTACAGGCGAGCGTGAAGTTCCAAGTGACATGATTGGTGAATGTATTATGGAAGCTCTCAAAAAGCTTGATAAAGTGGCTTACGTGCGATTTGCCTCAGTGTATCGCTCGTTTGAGGATATTCGTGAGTTTGGTGAAGAAATTGCGAGGTTGGGGGATTGAGCCAGTTCAAATCACAAGATCATGAATATATGAGCCGAGCTATCACGCTCGCAAAGCGCGGTAAATACACCACAACCCCAAACCCCAACGTAGGTTGTGTGATCGTAAAAGACGGTGAAATCGTTGGTGAAGGCGCGCATTTAAAAGCAGGTGAAGGCCATGCTGAAGTACATGCGCTTAAGCAAGCTGGAGCTAAAGCTGCTGGTGCCACGGCTTATGTAACACTCGAACCTTGTAGTCATTACGGTAGAACGCCACCATGTGCGAAAGGTCTGATTGACGCAGGTATCAGTAAAGTGGTTGCAGCTATGGTTGACCCTAACCCGCAAGTTGCAGGGCGTGGATTGGCAATGCTAGAAGCTGCGGGTATTGAAACGGCCTTTGGTTTGCTAGAACCACAAGCTAGAGCGCTAAATAATGGCTTTTTGAAACGAATGGAACAGGGATTGCCGTTCGTAACCTGTAAGCTTGCAGCCTCTATTGACGGCAAAACAGCATTAAATAATGGTCAAAGCAAGTGGATCACCTCTGACGCAGCACGCTTGGATGTGCAGCATCATCGCGCGCAAAGTTGTGTTGTCCTGAGCGGAGCCGATACTGTAATTGTCGATAATGCAAGGCTGAATGTGCGTGAGGCACTGTTAGAAGACTGCGACTACCCGCAACCAGAGTTACGTCAACCTGTACGCGCAATCATTGATTCTCAAAATCGACTGACTCCTGACCTTGCACTATTTAGCATTACATCTCCTGTGATTATTTTTCGCCGTACTATTGATAATTCAAAAGATTGGCCTTATTTCGTAGAACAAGTAGTCGTACCTGAAATTAATGGCAAACTCGACCTACGAGCGGTGCTTAGCACATTGGCTGAAAAACAACATAATTATGTGTGGTTAGAAGCCGGAGCAACCCTTGCCGGAGTGATGCACGAGCAGGGGCTGATTGATGAGTATATTGTCTATTTAGCACCAAAAATCATTGGCTCAGGGAGCGGGTTGTTTAATACCGTGCCGTTACAGTCGATGGCGCAAATACCTGAATTGGTATTTGACGATGTGAGGCCAGTGGGGCCTGACCTTAAAATTACTGCGACTAAAGAGAAGTAACATGTTTACAGGCATTATCGAAGCGACAGGGACACTAACTCAATTGCAGCCAAAGGGGGGTGATTTAGTTGTCCGAGTGAGCTCATCGTCACTTGATATGAGTGATGTAAACTTAGGGGACAGTATTGCAACCAATGGTGTTTGCCTTACTGTAACTGAGAAGTTTCAAGATGGATTTAAAGCTGATGTTTCTAATGAAACCTTAAGTTTGACGCGCTTTGCCGAATATAAAAAAGGGCAAACGGTCAATCTTGAAAAGGCGTTACAACCGACATCGCGTTTGGGCGGCCATTTAGTGTCCGGCCATGTTGATGGGATAGCTAAAGTGGTAGAGATAACCCCGAATGCTAGAGCGACCGACTATTGGTTATCTGCACCCGCATCACTAATGAAATATATACCTTATAAAGGTTCTGTTGCCATTGATGGTATTAGCTTGACCGTTAACGCAGTTGAACAAAATCGATTTAAATTAACGATTGTGCCGCATACGGCGCAAGAAACTACGATTGCAGGGTTTCAAGTTGGCTCAGAATTAAATCTTGAAGTCGATCAAATCGCCCGCTACCTCGAAAGACTAATTCAGGGGGAGCCAAGCGCTGCCAGCGAGACCACTCTCACAACAAGTCTATTGGCGAAAGCTGGCTTTATAAAGTAGCCACAGACAAAGTAAAAATGGGAAAACTATGAGTTTGAATAGTGCTGAGGAAATCATCGCCGATATTAAAGCCGGTAAAATGGTTATTTTGATGGATGATGAAGACCGAGAAAATGAAGGTGATCTGATCGTTGCAGCAGAGCACATTACACCAGATGCAATTAATTTCATGGCAACGTATGGTCGTGGGCTAATCTGTTTGACCATGACGCAAGAGCGTTGTGAGCAGCTTAACTTACCATTGATGGTGAAAACTAACGGTGCTCAGTTTTCTACCAACTTTACTTTGTCTATTGAGGCTGCGAAGGGCGTAACAACGGGTATTTCCGCTGCTGATCGTGCTCGTACCGTGCAAGCTGCGGTCGCTAAAGGTGCAGTACCTGAGGATATTGTACAGCCAGGTCATATCTTCCCAATTATGGCGCAGCCAGGCGGCGTTTTAACGCGCGCAGGTCATACTGAAGCTGGATGTGATTTAGCGCGTTTGGCAGGACTGGAGCCTGCCTCTGTGATTGTTGAAATTCTAAATCCAGACGGCACCATGGCACGTCGCCCACAACTAGAAGTATTCGCCAAAGAGCACGATATAAAAATCGGTACCATTGCAGACTTAATTGAATATCGTAACTTAAATGAAACTACCATTGAAAAAGTGGCGGAATGTCGATTACCTACTGAATTTGGTGAGTTTAATTTAGTAACTTACAAAGATACTATTGATAATCAACTTCATTATGCAATGGTCAAAGGTGACATTAAAACGGAAGATGCAAACTTGGTACGTGTGCATCTACAAAGCACGTTTAACGATATTCTCCATTCTGATCGCAGCGCGGATAGAAGTTGGACGCTGCAAAGCGCTATGAAGCATATCGCTGAAAATGATGGGGTTTTAGTGATCCTTGGTAAACAAGAGCGCAGCGAAGATATGGAAGCCTTGGTGAAAGCTTTTGCCGCAGAAGATGCTGGAGAGCAAGTTAATTATCGTAAATTCCAAGGCACATCACGTACCGTTGGTATTGGCTCTCAAATCTTGGCTGATTTAGGTATTCAGAAGATGCGCCTAATGAGTCTACCGAAAAAGTACCATGCTCTGTCAGGCTTCCATTTAGAAGTCGTTGAATACGTCGAACCAAATTAATTTCAAAAAGCCAAATTGATTGTAATCGCCTATAGTCAGATAGTAGGCGATTACCATATTACTGTGCTATCATGCGCCTCAATTTGGCAATTGCTCATACAGATTAGGAACATCTAATGAAAGTAATCGAAGGTAATAAGTACGCTCCTGGCAAAAAATTTGCCATTGTCATTTCACGTTTTAATGATTTCATTGGTAGCAGCCTACTTGAGGGTGCGGTAGATGAGTTAAAGCGTACTGGTGGTGTTAGTGATGAGGACATCACGGTAGTGTATGTACCGGGAGCGGTTGAACTACCACTAGCAGCAAAGCGCATAGCAATGAAAAAAGAGCATGATGCAATCATTGCCTTAGGTGTGATCATCCGTGGTGGTACGCCACACTTCGATTTAGTGGCGAATGAGTCAAACAAAGGTTTGGCTTGTGTTTCATTAGATTATGATATTCCAGTTGCTTTTGGGGTGTTAACTACTGAGAGCATTGAGCAAGCTATAGAGCGCGCGGGCACTAAAATGGGTAACAAAGGCGGTGAAGCTGCCCTTGGTGCACTAGAAATGGTGAACGTGCTAGAGCAAATTTAAGAGGAATCTCAGTGAAACCAGCAGCTAGACGCAAAGCACGTGTACTTGCTTTACAAGCTATTTATTCTTGGCAGTTAAGTGGTAACCCAATTGCCGACATCGAACAGCAGATGTTGATCGAAAATGACGTATCTAAAGTGGATGTTGAGTACTTTAAAGACTTGGCTCGTGGCGTAGTGGTTAATCAAAAGCAGCTTGATGAAGCTGTCAAACCACATTTAGCACGTCCACTTGAAGAATTAGATATGGTTGAGTTGGCTGTGCTACGTGTTAGTGCTTATGAACTTAAGTTCCGTGAAGATGTACCATATAAAGTGGCGATCAATGAAGGCATAGAGTTGGCAAAAATGTTTGGCGCAGAAGAGAGCCACAAGTTTGTCAATGGTGTGCTGGACAAAGCGGTTAAGTTTATTCGTAAATAAGTTTTACGATAGGAATAGCCGGCTTAGGCCGGCTTTTTTGTGTATGAAAGAATTTGAGCTAATCAATCGTTATTTTAAGGGACGTGGTATTATTCGTCGAGATGTGGAACTTGGCATTGGAGACGACTGTGCACTGGTATCTGTACCTACTGGTCACCAACTAGCAGTGACTACTGATACGCTGGTTTCTGGCGTTCATTTCTTTGAAGACATTCCTCCAAGAGCATTAGGACATCGGGTCATTGCAGTGAATCTTAGTGATTTGGCTGCAATGGGAGCGGAACCAACCTGGATCTCTTTGGGGCTGACATTACCGACAGCTGATATGGAGTGGCTAGAAGCTTTTACAGAAGGTATGCATGAAATTGCAGAGTACTACAATGTACAAGTAATTGGTGGCGACACGACACAAGGGCCGCTGACTATTACTGTGTGTGCAAAAGGGATAGTGCCAAATGGTAAAGCCTTAAAACGCTCGAGCGCGCGTGTTGGTGATTGGATATATGTCACCGGATCGTTGGGCGATGCGGGTTTAGCGATCGAAGCTCGCAAACAGGAGTTGATGCTGGATCCTCTGCATTATAAAGCAGCACTTGATAAGTTTCATTATCCAGCCCCACGTGTGGCCGCAGGACAAGTGTTGCGTGGTTTGGCGACATCAGCAATAGATATTTCCGACGGCTTATTGGCTGATTTACAGCATATTTTAAAGGCCTCATTAGTCGGTGCCAAAATTCACGTTGATAAAGTCCCAATGTCGAATGCTTTACGTGCTAGTCTAGATGAAGCTGCTCGACTGCGGTTAGCGCTCAGTTTTGGAGATGATTATGAGTTATTATTTACCGTTAATGATAACAATAAAAATGCAGTTGAAACTCGGCTAAAACAATATGGTGTTGAACCTGTTTGTATTGGCCAAATTACGGCGCATAATGGTGAAGTTCAATTGGTTAATAAAGGTCAACCTTATCAATTAAGTGGCCAAGGTTTTGAGCACTTTAGCTAGGAGTAGGTTTGGCTAAGCAGTACAAATTTAATTTAAAGAAGCCACACCAATTTTTGGCGTTAGGCTTTGGGTTAGGGCTGGCAAAAAAAGCGCCCGGCACGGTAGGGACTTTTGCCGCATTACCATTTATTTTGCTCACCCAAAGTGCACCTGTTTGGTTGCAGTGCTTGGTGGCAATAGTGATGACTTTGCTTGGTATTTGGCTATGTGGCAAAACTGCAACCGATGTTAATGTACATGATCATCCCGCAATCGTTTGGGATGAAGTCGCAGGTTTCTATATCACTATGATTGGTGCGGCGATAAGCTGGCAATCTTTAGTTGTTGGTTTTATATTGTTCCGCTTTTTCGATATTTTTAAGCCCGGACCAATAAGATGGCTAGATAAACGCTTACATGGTGGGTCTGGAATTATGTTAGATGATGTATTAGCTGGTGTTTTTTCATTGATTTGCGTGCAAGCTTTGTTTAAAACTGGCATCTTAGTCTAATAATACTGATGTGATGGAATAAAGATGACAAGGCTATTGTTTTTCATTTTCACTTTGCTGTTACCGTTTATGACTCATGCGGCAATTGATGATTACGTCGTTAAACAGTGGAATATCCAAAGTGGATTGCCATCACAGAGTGTCAAAAGTGTGGTTCAGGATGATCAAGGTTACATCTGGCTTGGTACACAATTTGGCTTGAGTCGCTTTGACGGTCACCAATTTCAAAATTTTAACACCCAAAATGCTGACTTTTTAAATAGTAATGCCATCAATAAGCTCATCGTTGATCGTTTTGGTATGCTTTGGGTTGGCACCCGCCGTGGCTTACTTCGACTTAATCCAAAAACGTTGG
Source organism: Pseudoalteromonas sp. PS5 (assembly GCF_004103255.1). Lineage (NCBI taxonomy): Bacteria > Pseudomonadati > Pseudomonadota > Gammaproteobacteria > Alteromonadales > Pseudoalteromonadaceae > Pseudoalteromonas > Pseudoalteromonas sp. PS5. Next base: position 2,933 of record NZ_RCSQ01000219.1, on the reverse strand, counting down.
AAGCCAGACGCTTTGACCTACAAGGCCCAGTAAGAGATATATTACAAGATAAAGATGGTGGTATTTGGATTGCAGCAAATGGGTTGTACTATGTATCCGCCAAAAAGCTTACGCTTGCAGCAAATCATATCGAGCAAAGTACATTAGATGTAACTCAGATCAATCAGATTGTTGGCTCAGTTACCAAAATGGCATTAGTTCCTGATGGCATTTGGTTAGTGAACGAACGTCACTTACTAAAAATCAGCGAATCTAGTAATCGAAACGGCGATGGCGTAAGGCTTGAACTGGCCAGTAAGGTCTCTATGCCAGAGCAACTGGCTCAAACGATTATCCACGATTTAGCTTGGGTCGATGGAAAGCTCTATTTAGCCTCAGAGTTGGGAGCTTACTTTCTTGATTTTGATGAAGTACTTCGGCGCTATCAAGAAGTAGGAAACAATGCGGTCTATAAGTTTCTTAATGATAAGGAAGGTGGGCTGTGGGTTTCTACCTATGGGCGTTTATTGTACCGCCAAAATAATGGTGTGTGGCAGGCTGTAGAACCCATTCAGTTAGATCAAAGTATTTGGTTTGCCGACATCTTTTTGGACAAAGATAATAATATCTGGCTTGCTAGTCTAAATGAAGGGTTATGGCTTGCCCATGCGGGGAAAGTTGAGCGTCATCATATAGGCTTAAAAACTAACCAAGCTATTTCCGCCATTACTCAAGGGCCTAACGGAAAATTATGGGTGGCTAGCCGCGAGGGGTTGGGAATTATCAGTTTAAAAGATAGCTATCAACCGGTATTAACCAGTGCCCAATTAAACCGCTCGGTGATTCATGACTTAGAATTTATTGGCGACAGGTTAATTTTGGGCACCGATCGCGGTGCGCTACTATACGAAAATGGTACTTTGCAAAAAATTAATGAGCGAGAGCTGAGACAGAATCCTGTTTTTTCGCTCAGCCCTTCAAACCGAGGTGGCATGTGGTTTGGTACGGGGCGAGGATTGTATAGACTCGATTATAAAGGTATTACACCCTTTGCGTATAATGCCTTCTTAGGCAGCCAATTTGTGACTTTTGTTGAAGATTTTCCAAGGTATGGCTTTCTTGGTACTAACAAAGGGGCTTACAGGTACAATGACAAGGGCATTGAAAAAATAGGCTCACAAACGTCTCTCGATTCAGCTTATGTCACGAGTATTTTGCACCTAGACACTGTGACGACGTTAGTTGGCTCACTAAATGATGGGCTATTTTATCGAACATCGGCTGGAGATTGGTATCAATTAGATGCCTCCAACGGCCTGCCATACGGCTCTATTTTTTCGTTACATTTTGACAAACTCAATAAGCTAATTTGGGTAAGTACGATGAAAGGTGTTTACAGGATGCCTGTGGCACAGTTTTCTCATGTGATAGAGAGTTTGCAAGTTGAGCAAGTGATAAGTCCGTTTGACAAGCAGCTTGATGGTAGGCCGAGTCAGTGCTGCTCTGGGCTTGGGCATGATGCGGTTGTGGAAACTGAATCTGCGATTTTTTATCCAAGTTTGCAAGGGGTGGTAGAGATCCCTAAAAATGTACAGCTATTCGGAGGGGGAGGATTACAGCCTCGTTTGGAATCGCTCACAACCCACGATAGAGTGTTTAGTGCTGATTCATTGAATCAGGTTATTTCACTCGATACGTCAGAAAGAGATTTGACGATTAACTATACGGCTATTGATTTCTATGCACCGCAAAGCATCGAGTTTAGATATATGCTTGAAGGGCATGATAATCAGTGGCGTGATGCGCAGTCTCGTCGAGAAGCAATTTATACTAATTTACCGCCAGGAAACTTTACGTTTATTTTAGAAGCGAAACGTCAAGGGCAAGACTGGGAGCAAGCAAAAACACTGGCGTTACCGGTTACACTACCGCGTCGTTTTGATGAGACAATTTACTTTAGGCTATTTATTACATGTGCCTTTATCTTCATGTTTTATTTAATTTTCTGGGTGTTCAGAGCACAGGAAAGAAGAAAGCAGGCGGCGTTAGAAAGTCTCATCGCTGAGCGTACCACGGAGCTTAGAAAAGCGAATGAAAAACTCAATCAAGTGAATACACAGCTGAAGTTGGTGAGTCACTCTGATGAATTAACAGGGCTGCGAAGCCGCCGCTTTTTGTTTGATCAGCTACCAAAAGATGTAGAGCATTATCAACGTAATGCTCAGTCACTACAGGCGCAGAATAAAAGCCTAGTGTTGATGATAATGAACATTGATGACTTCAGTAAAATCAATGACTCCTACGGCCCAATTGGTGGTGATAGTTGCTTGCAGCAGTTGGCCACGTTACTTAATACTCGGACTCAAGGATCTGATTATGTTGTACGTTGGAGTGGAGATGAATTTTTATTGCTGCTGCGAGACTTCAGCAGGGATTATATTGAAGAGTATGTGAGTGACTTGTGTAAAGCAATTGCTGAGACAGAATATCGCTTACCTAACGGTAAAACCACTAATCTGACCGTGTCTATGGGGTGGTCGTACTATCCATTGCCGTTACTCGGCGGCAAAGTGATTGGTTGGGAATCATCGGTGAATCTGGCCGATATTGCCTTACATCAGGTTAAACAGCGTGGTGGTGATGGCGCTGCAACAATTATTTTTGATGAACAGCTTGATGCGTTCGAGTTTGAGCAAAGTGCAAATATCGAGTCACAATTACAGTTATTGCAAAGCAATGGACTGGCTGAAGTAAATGTGTGGATGAGATAACCCTTAACCCTTAACCCTTACGTTAAGGATGATTTACGCCTTTATTGCTGCTTTTCTCGCCTCAAAATAGACCAGTTAATTAAGATGATTGGTCTAATACCAATTAGCCTTAATACATGCTCAATTTGAAGGAGTAAATCTGACGCTAACCGCGTTAAAAATTTCTTATTTAGAACCACTAAA
>NZ_RCSQ01000218.1:0-1604 GCF_004103255.1 Pseudoalteromonas sp. PS5 | reverse complement strand
GTTAGACTTAGTGGGTGAGCATGGCGTAAATTGGGCTTCGGGTCTTGCAGTGAGTAGCGATGGCACATTATATGTATCAGGGCGTAACAAAGGTGAGGATGCAAAACTTTATACGCTAGATGCGAATACAGGCGAAGCGACTTATGTCATGGACGCACCGGAGCATATTAACGATTTAACCTATGTCGCTAATTGCGAATAATCATTAATGCAGTAGCGGTAAAATAAAGGCGAGGGGAGTCCCTCGCTTTTTTGTTTTTACGTCAGAGCAGTAACCGATACGACACACCTACTAAAAGAATGTTGATCTATTACGTTTTATTCTCTTGCCGGTATGAATAACTTTGCTCCATTGGTCTATTCAATATTGATATAGGATGTGCATACGCTAAAAAACCACTTTTCGTAAAATGAAAATCCGTAATTGCATTCTGCAAATAAACATGAAACTTCAAGAGAAAAGATACAAATAAAAATCATAAGATATTGATAAATATTAAGTTGTTTACTTTTTGTGCTGGCATGTATTGTGCAATCAACATACGGGTACTTTAACGGAGATTTATTATGAGAACAGCTCTATTATACTCAGCGCTAATTATTTTACCCTTTGCCACAATAGGCTCGCCAAACTTAGTTAGTAATGGGTCGTTTGAAAATAACTCGGTGTTGACAGGAACTTGGGGTTTAGTGGACGAGATTGAGGGGTGGACGATAGCTGGTGCTCAGCTAGAAATTCAAAAATCAGCCATTAGTTTTATAAACTCGCAAGATGGCAGTAACCACGTTGAGCTGGACTCGACGGGCAACTATACCATCTACCAAGATCTTGCGACGACTGCTGGTAACAAATACAAAGTAAGTTTTTATTATTCAGCAAGGGTTGAAGGAGATAATTCGACAAACCGTGCCAGAGTATGGTTTGGAGATACAACTTTAACTACTATGAATGCCAACACATTAGGGTGGCAGAAGTTTGAATATACGGTCGTTGCATCAAGTGAGGTTACTCAACTAAGGTTTCAAGGAATGGGTCGTTCAGACTCTTTAGGTGCGTTACTCGACAACGTTGTTGTGACAGAAGAAGCACAGACACCAACAACGGGTTGTAAAGTGGGTGTTTATGGCATAAACAACTTCGGCGAACAGAGCAATAGTTATGTTTATCACTTTGATACTAGTGGTGGTACGTATTCATATGTAGAAGGCGTCGATAACACCGCCTCTAACATTGCAGCGCACAACGGTGAGCTATATTTTATGGAGCAGAATAACGGTACGACCAAAGCTTCATCACTGTGGAAAGTTTCGCTAGATAGCGCCGAGCAAACGCTCGCAGCCAATACCGTGTCTTGGCCGATTTACCGCTCAGCGGTTACACCAGATGGTACAAAGCTCCTTTCAAGCAGTAAAACGTACTTGTACGAGTTTGACTTACAAAGTGGTGTAAAAACGGTACTAGGCAAATTAAGCTATGCAGGTGATGACTTCTCACATGGCGATATTGCATACTCAGCTGACACGAATCTAATTTATGTGTTAACAGGCAAAGCATTGTATGTGCTTGACAAAGGAGCCATGACGTTAGACTTAGTGGGTGAGCA
>NZ_RCSQ01000217.1:0-9787 GCF_004103255.1 Pseudoalteromonas sp. PS5 | reverse complement strand
AATAGCAAAACTTTTGCCTTGCCTACAGGACGTAGGTACCTCGGCGTGAGCAGGACGCGGAAGCGGTGTTATCTACAATATTTTCTTGCTTCAAAATAGACCTCTTAATTAAGATAATTGGTATAAACCTGAGCTTGGGATAACTTTACTGTCACTTACAAGCTCAGGACGTAGGTTTTTGGGCGTTTAGTTTTAGTGTTTATTGCTGCTCTTCCATCTCTTTTTGATACTCCTGTGCAAGTTGCGATTTTTCACTTTTATCAAGTACCTTACCCGCACGCTGGAAAAATGCTTGCTCTTCGTCAGCTAAATGATGTTCGACTTTATCTTTGAGCTTTTTCAGTTTGCCAAGCCAACTGGGATCTGAAAACTCCGTATTATCTAGTGCCTCAATTAACTCATCGATTTCATGGTGCTCCGCGATACCGTGACGAGAGTCTTCAATCGTCATGTCGCTGTGCATTAATGGAGCGTAAAAGTACCGTTCTTCTGCGACAGCATGTGCCTCTAGCGCGTCTTTCAACTCTTGATAGTACTTTTCGCGGACTTTTGAATCACCGGAAGTCTCCGCTAACATGTTTAGAAGCGCACGTTGATGATCATGATCTTGTTTAATCGCGTTAAAAATTTCCATACCGGTACCTCGGATTGTCTAGTTTAAAAGGTTAATTTGATCGTTTTTCCTGAAAAATGACATCAACTTGGCTCTGTGAGCCTCGTTGTTGGCACAAATGATCAGCAGCCACTTGCCTTGTGCAACTTTTGATAACGCTGCCTGATTAAATGGGTCTTTGTCTGGGCGTAGCGATACTAAGCCTGATGCGAATAACCCCAAGAACAAGCCCGGACTGAGCAGTGCAATAAAGGTCAAGTAGGGATTTGCTTGAGTAAACATTGGCCCATAATTGACTAACCACCCTGCTAGCAAAAATGCCAAGATGACTCCAATCGCGCCTAAATAGATGTGCCAATTGAGCATGTTTCTGGCCAGCTCGGGATCAGACTTACTAATTAATTGTTTTTCAGGGTCGCTTTGCTGGGGTCCAAGTAATGTTAGCTGCTGTTGCTGAACTAAACGTTCATTGAGCAAATCATCTTGTAGTTGCCTTACCGCGGCTTTTTCCGACAAAACGGCGCCAACTCTATGATCTGAAAAGGATAAAATTTCTACACTCGTCACAACATTTCCCTTAACTATTGATGTCTTAGCGAAAGAGCTGCAAGCGTTATACCTAATTATTCAAATGTATGAAATATAAGTATAATTTTATCTTTCATACGATTTCTAGTTGGCTAAGAGTCATTGATTGAGTAGGGATTACAGAGTAGAAATTACATATTTTGATATAACATAACTTATTGAATGTTTTAAGAAAGGGTAGACTGTTATATTCCCCGTTCTGTATCAAATTTTTTACATTTATATCGATGTGAAATATAAAGCTCTCCCCATTTTTAGTACGTATTTTGAGCAAACGCATGAAATTATTGCATAAATATTTAAGGTGAATTAAATATTATTAAAATGTTAACTTTGGGGTTTATTTATTTTCATTGCTGCCTAGTCTAATAAGACATGGGAAGCCAACATGTGTTTCCCATGTCTTCTGAAGTTGAAGGAGAAAGAAGTCATTTGTTATCGCAGGATGTAAAAAGCGAGAAAGTAAAAGTGACGATAAAACAACAATACTAGGAGTGTAATAAGTGAAATTATCTACAGTAACTATGGCTACAGCATGTGCAATTGCGTTTACGTCATTGAGCGCTCAGGCTGCAACAAAACAATACTTAAATCAAAAATCAGATCTAAACACAATGTTAAAGTCGGCGTCTCAAACTGTACTCAGTACGCAGCCTAAGGTGCTTATTGGGTTAGAAAGTGCAAGCCAACTTAAAGAGTTAAAAAGCTTTAGCAATAAAAAGGGTGAAACGACCACACGCTTTCAGCAAACCTATCATGGCTTACCGGTGATCGGCGACACCGTTATTCTTACATTCGATGACGCTGGTACATTAAAAAAAGCACATGGTGCAGCGGTATATAACATTGCAGCGGATCTTGCTGCCGTTAAACCAACGCTTAACGCAGCTAAGGCGTTAAAAATGGCTGAAAAGCAGTCTTTGCAAAGCGAGAAACAGCACAAAAAGCACAACGAAAAGTCTCGTTTAGCAATTTGGCTCGATAGCAACTCGACAGCACGATTAGTTTATGAGATCACCTTCGTTACCTACGGGGATGAGCCGAAACGCCCATATTTAATTGTGGATGCAAACACTGGCGAAATATTAGAAAGTTTTGACAACTTACAACACGCTAACGCAACCGGTCCGGGCGGTAACGAAAAAACTGGCCGCTATGAGTATGGTACTGACTACGGGTACTTGGATGTAGCACAGTCAGGCAATACGTGTTCGATGACTAATGCGAATGTTAAGACCATTAATTTGAACCATGGTAGCGGTGGATCTTCAGCACACAGCTTTACTTGTCCAGAAAACACCTTTAAAGAAATCAATGGCGCTTATTCTCCACTAAACGATGCGCATTATTTCGGTAACGTTGTTTTTAACATGTACAATGATTGGCTTGGTACTGCGCCGCTTTCATTCCAGCTGCAAATGCGCGTACATTACAGTAACAATTATGAAAACGCATTTTGGGATGGTAGCGCGATGACCTTTGGTGACGGTGCCAATACTTTTTACCCTTTGGTCAGCCTAGATGTCTCTGCTCACGAAGTAAGCCACGGATTCACCGAACAAAATTCTGGCCTAGTATATCGCTATAAATCTGGTGGCCTAAACGAAGCCTTTTCTGACATGGCGGGTGAAGCGGCTGAATTTTATATGAAAGGCAGCAATGACTGGTTAGTAGGACAGGATATCTTCAAAGGTAGCGGTGCATTACGTTATATGAATGACCCTACCCGTGATGGCCGCTCTATTGACCATCAGTCGAACTATACATCAAGCATGGATGTCCATTACACATCAGGTGTGTTCAATAAAGCATTTTATAACCTTGCAACCACAGCTGGCTGGGATACTAAAAAAGCCTTTATCGTGATGGCTAAAGCGAACCAAATGTATTGGACAGCGAATACTGATTGGGATTTAGCTGGTAATGGGGTAATGGATGCAGCTTGTGACCTAGGCTATGAACCAAATGATGTAAAAGCCGCGTTAGCTGCGGTTGGCGTTAACTCTGACCTAAGTGCAGGAAGCAGCTGTTCAACAACACCGCCTCCACCTCCAGGCGGTGATGAAGAGTTAGTTAATGGTCAACCGCGTACCGGTATTGATGGTGCAGCAAAAGCTCAAATGTTCTTCACGCTTGATGTGCCCGCTGATGCGACGAGCCTAAATTTCACAACTTCCGGTGGAAGCGGTGATGCGGATCTTTACGTGAAGTATGGCTCTCGCCCAACACTGAGTAGCTATGACTGTAATAGTACCACGTCTACAAGCAACGAAAGCTGCGATATTAGCAATATTCAAGCCGGTAGATACCACGTTATGGTAGAAGCATGGAACCAGATCTCTGGGGTGACATTAACTGGCACCTATAGTGCAGCCGGTGGAACGCAACCAATTGATCGCACTGAGTCTAATATTGACGTCGCTTCTGGTGGTTGGGCTCGTTTCACACAGGAATTAGCTGCGGGTTACAGCAACCTTGAAGTCAACATTTCTGGTGGCTCAGGTGATGCTGATCTATACGTCAACTTTGGTTCTCAATCGACAACATCAAGCTATCAATGCCGTCCGTTTAAAAACGGTAACAACGAGAGCTGTACAATTGCGAACCCACAACAAGGTACATGGCACATAGATTTAAGAGGTTACAATGCAGCAAGCGGCGTAACTTTGAATATTAAAGCGAATTAATCTGCCAATTCAATAGGGAGCGTAAGCTCCCTCTTACTTTTTAGGGTGATGGACTAATAACGTGAGCAACTGGTTAGTAATATTTTTTGCTGCATGTTTTGTGATAGCTGCATTGCAACCAACTTCAGCAACGACTGTTATGGGTAAGCAAGCCTAAAACAATACGTTGATTAACCTGAGGTTTGGATAAGAAATATTCCAATTCATTGTTGCTAAAACACAACGTAGTTAGCGCTAAAACTGACAGCAAGAAAGGCAATAATTATCGGCAGCTCAAGTTAATTAATATCGCGCCACACGATACTTAGTCTATCAACCATGATATTTCTCATTTGAACATGCTGATTTATATTGATGTATTTGGATAAAGATTAGGTTCAAGTGAGCAGAGGATACAACAATGAATGTTACCACCCCATTACTAATGAGTATGGCTTGCCTAAGTTGTGTAGCCACAGCATCTGAGGAAATATGGATCACCATGGATGCGGATTCAAGCCAACATTTTCAGGTGCATAACTCAATAAGAGGCAACCACTTTGAACAACTTTCGATAGCCAATAGCGACATTAAAGCGCTCAAAGTCCCAGAACATTATCACAGCGAGCTAAGTGCATTTATGCATGATGAATATCACCGCTGTGGTGGATTTGTAGCTCATGATTCTCTTGAAAGTGCGCAAAGCTACTTAGCGCAACTTGAAACCATAGATCCAGCGGCAACGTTGGTCAATTACAGCATTGATAACCCCGAGCGAGTCAATAGTCTGCTATCTAAGGTTAATACTGCTAATTTAAGTGCCACGGTTAGCTCACTGACTAGTTTTTATAATCGTTATTACACCTCACAATCAGGGATTGATGCTGCGCAGTGGGTAAAACAAAATTGGTCTGACATTGCGGCCAGTCGCTCAGATATTACAGTTGAATACTTCTCTCACAGCTGGGCACAGTCATCTGTAATTGTCACCATCGCTGGGAGTGAGCTTAGCGACGAAATTGTGGTAATTGGTGGACACCTTGATTCTATCAATCAGTCCAATAGTAGCGGCTTGGCACCCGGTGCTGACGATAATGCGTCAGGGATCGCGGTATTAACACAAGCGCTTAAAGCAATTGTTGCTGATGGATATAAACCACAACGTACTATTCAAATTATGGGTTTTGCCGCAGAGGAAGTGGGTTTACGTGGCTCCAAAGCGATTGCTCAGGCTTACAGTTCACAAGGTAAAAATGTAGTAGGGATGGCGCAGTTTGATATGACAGGCAGAAATGGTAGCAGTGCAGACATCGTGATGATGACAGACTATACCAATAGCGCTCAAAATCAGTTTCTAGGTCAGTTGATAGAAACCTATTTACCCAACCTAACTTATGCTTACGACCAATGTGGCTATGGCTGCTCTGATCACGCATCTTGGTATCAGCAGGGTTTTCCAGCTTCAATGCCATTCGAGTCTAGAATGTCAGATATTAATAGAAAAATTCATACAACAAACGACACTGAATTTGATGCAACTCATGCGCAAAAATTTGCCAAATTGGCGTTGGCGTTTGTTGCTGAACTCGGTAAAAATGCAGGAGACCCACCTCCTCCTTTACCTGATAATAAACTCGAAAATGGTGTTGCGAAAACGGGCATTTCAGGCAATGCGAAGAGCCAACAGTTTTTTATCATGGAGGTGGCAGAGGGGGCATCTAACTTAAGTTTTAGCACTTCAGGCGGCTCAGGTGATGCTGATCTTTACGTCCGATTTGGTGCAAAGCCAACATTAGAAACGTATGACTGCAAAAGTACTAATTCTACTAGTAACGAGCAATGTGATATATCAACGGCACAGGCCGGTACTTACCATATAATGGTGGAGGCGTGGAACGCTATTTCAGGCGTCAGTCTGCTAGGCAAATATGATACCTCCAGTGGAACCCCTCCTATTGACAAGACCGTAGAAAACATAGCAGTTGCCAGTGGCCAGTGGCAATACTTTACCCAAGCGTTGGGTGCTGGATATCAAACGTTAACAATCAGTACTTCTGGCGGAACCGGTGATGCTGATCTTTATGTTAATTTCGGTACACAACCCGATACTGGTACATATCAATGCCGACCATACAAAAACGGCAACAATGAACAGTGTACTATTTCAACGCCACAAGCCGGTACTTGGCATATCGGTTTGCAAGGGTACCAAGCTGCGAATAATGTCACACTGAGTATCAGCGCTAACTGACGCCAGCTCGCAGTATCAAAGAAAGTAGCTGATAACGATAAAACTACATTGATGTATCAGTGCGAGGAGAAAATTAGTCACTAAATAGGTTTAAATTTGCTATTTAGAACAACTAAGTAGTAAAGCTTTTACCAGCTTAAAAGGAACCAACTGCGGTGTTAGTGACAAGGTTTTCTCGCCTTAGCATAGGCCATTTAATTAATGGGTATAAAGATGTGATTTTATTGACATGTGGCTTCTGTTAGACTCATCGAGTCTGCTCAGGAGTCACATGTGTCGCATAAGTTCTCAATTAAGATATTAATTTACTTTTTACTATTATTGTGTGGGCTTTGGATAAGCTATTTTTTAAATGTCACGCAGGATGAAGAGCGAATACTCAGCCAGACTAAAAGTAATTTGGAAAAGCTCAAGGGGTACGTTCAAGCTGAGTTTAGCCGTTACCAGGCGATACAATCTCAATTGAGTCAAAGTCCTTTGGTAAAGCTTGGCCTTCAGCCAAAAAGCGATGACAATGACAACGAACTCGATCGTTACCTTCAAGATATACAAATCTCCAGTGGTGCATCAGACATCTATTTACTTGACCTTAGCGGCACAGTGATCGCCAGCAGCAACTGGGACAAACTACATAGCTACAAGGGAAGCAATTTTGCTTTTCGTCCTTATTTCTACCAAACCATCAAAGGCGATGCCAATGTATCGTTTGCTCTGGGATTGAGATCTAAGACACGAGGCTTTTACTTTGCTAACCCTGTGTATGAGGACAGTTTGCTGTTAGGTGTAGTGGTCATGAAAGTGAATGCCAGTAAATTTGAGTCAGACAAAGCTCAACTAGATACCGGCACCAATAGCCACTTCTTAATCGCAGACAGTAATAATATTGTACTTGCATCGAATGTAGAGCAGTGGCGCCTAGGAACATTATTGGCATTATCGTCAACTCAACGTGAGCAAATTACTGTTGCAAGACAGTTTGAGAATGAGCCTTTAAAGCCTATTGGCTGGCGCGAATTGTCTGACAACCGAGCGTGGAGTGTAACGCACCAAGGGGAAGTGTTAGTGCAACAACAAGTACTCTTGCCGCAATACACGCTTTATTTGTTGTACGAGGTGGCAGCAATTAAGTCAGCTCAGTGGGGACGGCTTGGGATCACAGCCCTTATCCTGATAATTATATTCGCTGTCGCTGAGTATACATTGAGTAACCTTACAGGCTATCGACAACTACTATACAGTCAGCGCACGTTGGAAGCTGAAGTTGCATATCGTCGGCAGGAGCTAGAGCATGCGCAAGATGCGTTGATCCGGGCGGCAAAACTTGCCACCATAGGGCAGTTGAGTGCGAGTATCAACCATGAGATAAACCAACCTCTTAGCGCCATGAGTGCGTATGTTGCAAGTGCCAAACGGCTTGCACAAAAAGGCGAGGTGCAGCCTGTTGTCGAAAACATGGTGTTGATTCAATCATTGATCACCAGAGTGCACAAAATTGTTGCGCAATTAAAGTCTTTTAGTCAGCATCATGATAATAAAATGCTGACGACTAGCCTCAAGCACTCAGTAGATAACGCTCTGGTGATAGTTGGCCCAGAGCTAAAGCGCACAGGTGTTGAAGTGCAATGCGAAGGCTTAGCGTGCAATATCTGGGTAGACCCATTTAAATTTGAACAAGTGTTGGTCAATATCATTAGTAACGCCTGTCAAGCACTGACTGAGCAGCATCAAAAGCGTATAAAAATATGTGCCCAAGCCCATGAAAGCAAAGTACAGCTGTCTATTATTGATAATGGCGAGGGAATTAAGCAACATGCTTTATCGACTATATTTGAGCCGTTTTTTACTACTAAAAGTGGTAACGGGTTAGGACTTGGATTGTCTATTTCAAAACAAATTATCGAGTCGTTTCAGGGTCAATTGAGTGCCCACAATCACCCCCAAGGTGGTGCAGAATTTTTAATTAGTTTATATATGAAGAACCCGCAGCATGACTGAAAACAAGACGTTGTTAATTATTGATGATGAACCAAGTATCCTCGATGCGCTCAAGCAGCTATTCGAAATTGAAGGATATGAAGTCCATTGTTATACCAATGCCGCTCCTGCCTTAAAAAAACTCTCGCGCCAATTTCAGGGGGTGGTGCTGTGCGACATTAATATGCCTGAAATGAATGGCATCGAGTTTTTGGAGCAATTAACTCAATTTGATTCTGAGCTACCGGTGGTGTTTCTCACAGGATATGCTGATGTAGAGGTCGCGGTTAAGGCTATTCAAAAGGGCGCTTATGACTTTTTTGAAAAGCCAGTGTCTGAACCGCTTTTAGACTGTATAGAGCGGGCGCTTGATAAGCGCCGCTTGGTGATGGAAAACCGCGCGCTTAAAGCTCAAGTGAAGAAGAAATCAGCCCCAGGTGTTAGGATCCTCGGTGAGACAAAGCAAATGCAACAAATGCTGCATTTACTTGATGCAATTATTGATACGCCAGCAGATGTATTAATCGAGGGTGAAACTGGCACAGGAAAAGAGCTGGTTGCACGTTATTTACACGACCACAGTGAGCGTTCTAAGCATAACTTTGTGGCCATAAACTGTGGTGCAATTCCAGAAGAACTTATAGAGAGTGAATTATTTGGAGCTAAAAGCGGTGCATATACTGGAGCAAAGGAGTCACGCGAGGGAAAGTTCTCTTTTGCTCAAGGAGGTACTTTATTTTTAGATGAGATTGAAGCAATGTCAGCTGCGCTGCAAGTTAAGCTGTTGCGAGTGCTTGAAGAGCGCAGTGTAACGCCAGTGGGTAGCAACATTTCTATCGCGCTTGATATTAGAGTGGTTGCCGCAACCAAAGTAGAGTTGCATGAACTTGTCGAGCAAGGTAAGTTCCGATCAGATCTGTACTACCGACTGAATCTTGTAAAAGTGAAGATCCCACCGCTGCGCTCGAGGAAAGCAGATATTCCTTTACTTTATAAGCATTTTAGCTCAATAGCAGCCACGCGGTTTCACAAGCCAATGCAACCGATAAGTCCAGAACTTGAATCGCAACTATTGGCTCAGCCTTGGCCGGGTAACGTCAGGGAGCTACGCAATCATGCTGAACGACATATCTTGCTTGGTGGAGCGATGAGTGACAGCAGCATCAACCCAACTTGGTCTGAAGACACGCTAAGCTTGGCTGAAAAAGTCAGTTATTATGAGCAGTCTCTGATTGAGGAAGCTTTGGCTCAAAGCCAAGGCAGCATCAAAGAAGCCATGAGCTTGCTACAAATCCCAAGAAAAACACTTTACGACAAGATGAATAAATATGGCTTAAATCGTACTATGTTTGCTGGTGGGGATTAGCTTTTACGGTGTAGCCACTCCCTCTTGATGTAAACTAAGGGCAGATTTAAACCACTGCTCAGTTAACCACTTCACACTACGCTCAATACATTCATAGTAATTAGGGGGCGTTGGCCTTTGCTGTTTGATTTTTGTTCCTTTGCATGTGTTTTGAACGCAACGCTCGACTTACCGCCTAATAATCCCAGCAAACGTTGAGTAACAATGAATAAAACGCATTCAGATGAACCCGAAGGGCTGCGCTTGATTGGCATTTTTACTGTGTTGCCCGACAAGGATATGGGGTAAGGTGATACCAATTTGACTGAATACTTGCTCAATTTGAAGGA
>NZ_RCSQ01000216.1:0-4975 GCF_004103255.1 Pseudoalteromonas sp. PS5 | reverse complement strand
TTTTTAATGCTGTTAGCGTCATGTTTACTTCTTCAAATTGAGCAAGTATTAAGTCTAATTGGTATTATGCCCGAGCGCTTTCATGTTGGGTATAAAACTCGAGAAGTGCCTTGATGGCCATGGGTTTGGCAAAGAAATAGCCTTGCATATACTCACACCCCACATCGCGTAAATAGCTCAGTTGATGTTCGTTTTCAACACCCTCGGCAATACATTTCATATTCAAGCTTTGCGCGAGTAAATGAATAGTTCTAATAATTGATTTATTTGCTGGCTTTTCAGTCATATTTCTAACGAATCCTTGATCGATTTTAATAAAGTCCAAGGGAAACTCATTAAGGTAGGTAAGAGACGAAAAGCCGGTACCAAAGTCATCTAATAACAAAACAAAATTAGCACGTTTCATTTCATTTATTGTAGCGCGCGCTTTAACTAAATCAGACATAAATATTGACTCTGTTATTTCTAGTCTTAAATTGTTGCTGGTCAGGCCATGTGCCTGAAGTACTTCACTGAATTGGTAGGCAATATCAGATCGTAGAATATGCACTGCGCTTAAATTGATTGATAAATAGAAATTCGGCGACTGTTCAAATAAAGGTCTCAACTCGGACAGAGCTCTGAGCAGGGCTTGTTCAGTTAAAATTTCTATCAGTCCATTTTCTTCGGCGATAGGGATAAAGTCACTCGGAGGGATCCTCTCACCATCATGATCCCAACGCAGAAGTAACTCAACGCCTGCAAGGTGTCCCGTTGTGGTGTTGATTATAGGCTGATAGTGATTAAAAAACGCATTGCCCTTTACTGCTGTTTTCATTGCGGTTTCAAGGTTCAGCTTTTTACTGATTTCTGCATTCATGGACTCAGTAAAGAACTTAAAAGCATTACGTCCAGACTGTTTTGCATGGATCATCGCAATGTCTGCATTTCTAATTAGGGTATCGGAATCTGGTGCATCGAATGGATAAACAGCGATCCCGATACTTGCAGAAACACTCATAGTAATTCCATCAATCTCTATGCGTTCAGGGATCCGCTGTACCAAACGTTTGACAACATCACTCACAATCTCAATGCTTGCAAAGGACTTGATGAGAATCAGAAACTCATCACCACTTTGACGTGCGAGGATACAGTCATCACAGAGCTGCTCTTGAATTCTATTGGTGATTGCAATCAATAATTTATCCCCAATCCGATGACCATAAGCATCATTTATTGGTTTAAATCTATCTAAATCGAGAAAGAGCAGGGCGCAGCTTTGATGGCTGTTGCTAGCATTGAAAATCGCAAATTCAATGTGTTGTAACATTAAACTGCGATTTGGTAACTGTGTTAGTGCGTCATAATTTGCCAGATACCTTAATTCATTTTCGGCTTTTTTCTGCTCAGTGAGATCTGTCACCACGACGACAAAGTACTCAAGCGTGATATTGTCTTTTGAAACGGCACTGATACTAAGTTGGACTGGATGAAGGTTATCCCAGCTATCAGTTACTTGAACCTCTTGTCGTAAATATTGATTTGGGCCGAGCGATTTGAGCTTGCCAATGAGCCCTTGAAAGCGCTTTTCTCCTATCGCGTTGATAAAGCGCTCTGCAGTTAGAGCACTTAATGCTTCATCTTCTTGCAATTGGAAGGCTTTGCAAAAGCTACTATTTACAGAAATCGGCTGTAAGCGAGGGTCGAGAATTAAAATCCAGTCATTTACTTGGCTGAATGCTTCACCAAGCATGTTAGCACGCATTTGATGTGCTTTTTGTGTGGTTACATTCGTATATATGCCGTGTAACTCTATCGCCTTTCCCGATGCGTCAAACTCAGCTACTTGACCAAAGTCGTGAAACCAATGCCAGTTATCGTCATCACAACGTAGCCGATAAGCAAGAGAAAGTTGCTCTTTTGTGGGGTTCGCAATGAATTTCCTCCAAGCGCGTTCAACTATCTCCCGGTCATCAGGGTGAATAGCATTATAGTGCTCTTGAAGTGTCATCGTTTCACCCTCAAACCCCAATGCCAACGCACGTTGTTGGGTAATTTTTTTGGTCGATATGTTAGCTGACCACACGCCACTTTGAGTAGAGTGCAGAGCCAGTTTTGTTTGTTCACTTGCTTGAGTAACGGCCTTTAAAGCGGTTTTTAGTTGCCGTTGCTTTTGTTTATGTTTAATCACAAAAAAGACCAATAGTAGAGCAGCAGCAAGGCAATATAAAGTAATAGAGAGAGGTGAACGCCATGGTGAATAAGCAACGCTGAACTCCAAATCTACACTCGCTTGTGAGTTATCATTAACCATTGAGCGCGCAGATATGGCCAGAGTGTAATTACCCGGTGCCACTTGATTTAAAAATAGCTTGTTTCCTTCTAAATTTGAAAGTGATGAATGACTTTTGCCGTTTAACAGCGCTTGATATTGTGGCTGATGGTAGGCATTAAAATTAAAATCTGAAAATTGTAACTCAATGCCCATATCGTCGAATTTAAAATCTAATGCGTTTGCTATTTCGTTCGGTGCTATATAGCGTCGTTGCTGGCTCAGCACATCTATTTGGGTTAGTCGTAGGTTTCTCGTGGGATTAGAGCTGTCTAGAAACTGATCTGGATTAAATTGCACGGCGCCGTTTACAGTGCCAAATAATAGTTCGCCAGTGTGAGATGTTGCAGCTGCACCACTGTTAAATTCGGAGCTGGGTAATCCTTGAGGCACTGCAAAAATTTGTAGATTTTTACTTGTAGGATCAAACCTGATAAGCCCTCTTTGACTACTCGACCACACGATGCCATTTGTATCGATTAAGACAGTGTATAGGGTGTTACTTGGTAGCCCCTGTTTAGTGGTTAGATGCAGCTCTGTTTCAAAGGTTGTTTGATTCAGCTGTATCAACCCTTGTGTTGATGTCGCGAGCCATAGTTGACCCGAGGAGGTGCTACGCCAGCTGGTGATTGCAAAAGATGGTGAGTCATTCGGTGGTTGGTACACAGTATTAAGCGTATTGGTTGCTTTGTTATATCTTAATAGACCTTGATCTGTGCTAATCCAATAGTTTGAATTATCACCAAATATTGGTGGTAGCATTAAAAAGTTTTCAGATGTCGGTAGCTGCTTCGACAAGCCAATGAGCTTGCGTACAATGTTATCTTTAGCATCATATTCGTAATAACCATCGCTACTGATAAAAGGAAAGTAACGTTCTGAATATTTTGCCATCCCCCAGCCATAGCGAGAAAAGAGCGTGCCATCTGGTGTTGGAATATGCTGAATCTTTCTTGTTTTAGTGTTGAATAATGAGGTCTTTGATGCGCTCTGGATCAGGTAAGTCTGTGTCGGTAAATGCTGAGATTTCATGACCGTGAAAACGGCATTGCTACCATATATAGCTTTGGGGTCTCTATTTTGTAGATAAGTGGTGATGAACTGATGGCTACGCGCGTCAACCTCATTAATACCATTTTCTGTGCCAAGTAGTATTGTACGATTGTCAGTGGTGGTAATTGACCAGATATTGTTATTGGTGAATTTATCCTGCACTGCAGCGATAGGGCGAAATCGTAATGAGTTAGACGGCCAAAAGTATACGCCACTGTTGTGAGTACCCAGCCACAGATTGTGGTGTTTATCAGCGTAAAGCTGAGTGATACTCGGATCTGCTATATGATACTTACTTTCAGTTAAAGACAGCACTTTCTCGCTACTTTTATCTGTTCTGTCTATTGAATACAAGCCATGTTCAGTTGCAATAAACTCTCCGTACGGTGTGATTTGGTGTCCCCATATATTTTTATCAGAAACCAATTTATAACTTTTGGGTACAACTAAGCCTTCCTTGCTTAACGGAACTACGAATAGCCCTTCGACAGTCCCAACCAAAAGACCCAAAGCAGAGTCTTTTTTTAACAATTTAACATTGCGCGATAGTTCGGAATTAGATCGGTTATATTTAATTTCAGTTAGTTGTCCACTTGCGAGTGAGTAGGTAAAAAGCCCTTCGGTTGTTCCAACTGCAACAAAGTTGTCTACGAGCGTAATTGCGCGGATATGCTTATCAGCATCGAGGTGAACGAGCGCTCTAGAGCGAAGCGTATCGAGATTTAAGCTGTAAAGGACACTGTTTATTGAAAACAGGATATTATTTTTATGAGGGATAGCGGTCGTGATTGGTATAGGGAAGCCATTGCTATCTATGTGTTTGCCTTTGTAAATATGTTTGGTTTTATAGCTATTAATATCAAGTAAAAAAGCACCATTCATTCGCGTAGAAACTAAGATGTTATTTTCTGATAGGGGAAAAAGGCCGACGATTTCTTGCTCATTCAAATTAGCGCTGGTGTTAATATTGGTTACTGTATTGCCGTCATACCTGTTTAAGCCCTGCAAAGTGCCAATCCAAATAAAGCCATATTTGTCTTGAGTAATAGCGGTAATGGCTGACTGACTCAGCCCCTCTTCAACGGACAGCCTAGAGGTATGTAGGCCAACATTGTGGGCATGGCTGGGGGGAATTATGCAGCAATAAAAAAATAATATTAAAAAACACAATAGCGTTTGCTTCATTAAAAGACCTTTCTATATCCAATCTGGCTTAGTCCTTTAATCCGAAATCATAAAAACAAGCTGTTATGATCTACTTTTATAACGCTTCAGCTGAGACGCGAAGTCTAGCGGAATTATTATCGAAAGATCAACAAGAAATAGCACTACTTCACAATAACCTTAACATTTTATATACCTTGTTTGTGCTTACATAGTGCGACATCCTATTGTCATAGGACTATTGTTCAAAAGCTTTGTTGTTGTGCGTGGTTCAATTATACGTTGCTTTGCTGATGCCTTAGAGGTTAGCAGCTTTTTTTCTATCTGCTTATACCAATTATCTTTATTAAGTGGCTTATTTTGAGGCGAGAAAATTTTGTCGATAACTCCGCTACCGCGTCCTGCTTTCGCTAAGGTACCTACATCCATATAGGCAAGGCAAAA
>NZ_RCSQ01000215.1:0-8346 GCF_004103255.1 Pseudoalteromonas sp. PS5 | reverse complement strand
AAAAAAACTTCTTCCCCAGCGCATGATGGGCTACGTAATTAAGCGAACGGTTATTTTTGCCCTTGATAACACAGCCTACTTATCTCAGGCGCCTTGAAAAACGAGTTAACAAGGTATAGTAGCGCATCGTGCTTTGTCAGTCACACTGGTTAGCTGTACTTAATGAGCAAATAGCATACACGAATAATCTAACCGCTTTCGTTTCTTTTTGTAAACAAACTTCAAAAATATGAGCTAACGGTATGTACATATCGAGTAAAAGAAAAGCGTTAGCACAAATACAAGTCAGCGGTTTTGGCGGTTGCATTTGGCTACACTTAAACACCAAAAATGCTATTTTAATAAATCTTCCGTTTGTTATAATGCCCGCCTTTTAGTTAGCTAAAGTTGGTTGAGAAATTCCATGGAAAGTAATGTTGTAGCCACAGAACAAACGATAAACTTCACATTTGCAAAATTAATGCGATACAAATGGGTTGTGATTATTGGAACACTGCTTTCAGCCGCGCTCTCTGTATTGGTAGCGATGGAACAACCCAATAAATATACCGCTAAAGTTTATTTAGTACCATCTAACGCCAAAGAGGGCGGAGGACTATCTAAGCTGGCTGGTCAGTTCGGTGGTCTTGCTAGTATGGCGGGAATTTCTCTTGGCGGCTCAGAGGGAAATGATGTTGATGCGGCGATTGAGTTTATGAAAAGTCGTGGCTTTTTGCAGCCATTTATTGACAAGCGCACCTTGCTTCCTGAAATACTCGCACTTGAGAAATGGGATTCAAATAATAACGGCTATATCTACAACCCGGAGCTGTATGATGTTGAGACAAAAACTTGGGTAAGAACCGCTCCTCCTGGCAAGCAAGTTATTCCATCAGCATGGGAAGGTTATATTTCTCTGTTAGGTAGCATAGATGTTTTATATATGAAGAAAAAAGGTCTTGTAGAGCTAAAAGTCACTACGCTAGCACCTGAGTTATCAGTGAATATAACCAACTGGCTGGTTGAAGACATAAATGAATTTTGGCGCACAAAAGATAAACACGAAGCTGAAGAAGCGATAGAGTATTTAAAACAAAAAGCTGCAGAAACCAGTGTTGCAGAGTTACGTACTGTATTTTACGAGTTAATAGCAGAGCAGACCCGCTCAAAACTACTATCGTCTATTGGTGACTACCACTTGGTCAAACCTTTGTCTCCTGTTATCTATCCGGAAGAAAAGTCGGGGCCATCACGTGCTCTGATCTGTTTAGGAATTACCTTTATCGGTGGCTTATTGTCTTTGATTGTTGCATTTATTCTAGCGCTTAGATCAAAGGCATAGTTGGTTATGACAATTACCTCATCCAGAAAACCATGTGTACTGCTCACAAGCAACCAATATAAGCCAAACATAGGTGGGATTGAAAACTCGCTCTACCATCTTTCTCAAGAATATATCCAATTAGGATATGAGGTTATTATCGTTGCCAGCGATTTAAATCCTGAGAACAAGTCATTGCCGGACGTCGAAGTTGAAGATGGCGTAACTATTTATCGTTATAAAACTGGTCGTGATCAAGGAATTGGACGAGGGATAAAGCATATTCGCAATGCTATTTCACTTTATAAAACCGTACTAAAAAAACATGACCCTGTGCTTGCAGTTTGTCGTTTTCATTTCAATGTAGTGTACCTAAAGGCGTTGGGGTATCAAAACCTTGTATATTTAGTGCCAGGTGTGGTGGAAAATGAAACCAAGGCTAGTTTACGACAGCAAAGTACTATTCTAGGAAAAGTGAAAGGTTCGTTGTCTTTTTCTTTGCATAAATTAATGCAGCGCTGGGCATTTTCTTGCTCTGACAAGCTATTTGTATTTAGTGAAAATATGCTGCAGCAAGTCAGAAAAATTAACAAGGATAAAGCCATTAGAACGTGTAAACCTGGGGTAAGCTTATCACGCTTTAGCCTAGTTTCTCGAAGCGAAAAGCACCAATTAAGAGAACAATTAGGCGTTGCTGATAATGGTAAAGTGTTTTTATGTATTGGCCGGTTTGTAAAAGCCAAAGGCTTTGATACGGCAATTGAAGCATTACAGTTGTTAGACGGTGATGCAACGCTGTGGTTATTGGGGGAGGGAGCTGAAGAGAAGGAGCTTCGCGCCTTATGTAACCGCCTTAATGTGGACGACAAAGTTAAGTTTTTAGGGCGTCAAAGTTGCCCCGAGGAGTATTATAAGGCCGCTGACTTTTTTATTATGTCATCAACTTATGAGCCGCTTGGGCAAACCATTCTAGAAGCCTTATCTTGCGGTTTACCGATAGTTGGAGCTTGTGCTAGTGACAAGGTGATCACAGCCACAAGCGAGATCCTATCAGATACTAACAATATACTACTCGACGCACATTCTGCGGAGTCATTTGCCGAAGGGATGAATACCTTTATGGCGCTTGAGGATAATGATTACGCCGAGCTACAACAGCAAAATAGAGCATTAGCAGAGCAAAAATTTAGTTGGAATAAACTGGCTAGGGAGTTAGCAAGTGAAGACTAAATTACAATACCTCATACTGAAAATTGCGAGTCGCTTTATTAAGTCAGCGCTGTTGCAGGAGAAAGTTGATAAGTTAGGTTATACGCTGGTTATGGATAAGTACCGTGCTCAAGGTGCTGAAATTGGTGAAAACACCATCATTATTGATACCAAACTATCCTCATCTAGTAAGGGGGATCGTTTTTTTATTGGTAGAGACTGTACTATTACAGGGGCAACGTTACTCGGTCATGATGCTTCTCCAACGCTTTTTATTAAAGAGCTTGTTATTCATCCTGAAAGTTATAAAAAAGGTTCAAGACGCTCGTATCGGTCACCAATCACAATAGGCGATAATGTATTTATTGGTTGGGGCAGTATCGTTTTGCCCGGTGTGAATATTGGCAATAACTGTGTTATTGGTGCAGGCAGTGTTGTAACGAAAGATATTCCTGAAGGGATGGTAGCAGCAGGCAACCCTGCTAAAGTGATAAAAACCACAGCAGAATATGTGAGCGCATATAAAGCTACGTTCGAAAAAGAACCCGGTAATTTCTGATGTTGAAGCAGTTTTTTGTCAGTAATGAAGCCCCATCTCTTGCGCATAAGTTGTGCTTGCTGATGATGAGCATCTACTTACTTGCGGATATTGCTGCGGGCTTTACGGTGATCCAGCTTGGCGTCAACCTTAAGTTGTCGTTACTATATAAACTGCCATTAACGGTGTTGATTCTAGTGCTCGTGTTACTGCTGGACGCCAGGTATTTTGTTGCTTTACTCTCTTTGCTGGCAATACTCCTTATTGGCCCTATTTTTCAGCTTGCCAATGAAGCAGATGGTGGAGCGTTCATTAATGATTTTTCAAATGTATACAAGATGCTTATGCCGATATCCATTTTTGTATACTTTGGTCTGTTATCAATACGCTGGAAGTCATTCACTGCCAAGTGGTTAGAAAAGATCCTACTTACCAACTTTGCAATATTATGCTTTAACCTATTACTCGGTGCACTTGGTTTTGGCCGCTCTAGTTATGAACTCAGAGATGGTGAAACAGCCGGTTCCAACGGCTATATTTATGCTGCAAATGAGTTAGGTGCAACAATGGTGGTACTGTTTTCTTTTGTGCTGCATATTTGTTGGAACAACCATCGTCGCTGGTATCCTGTACTTTCGTTGTTTACTGTGCTTTGTGGTTTACTGGTAGCAACCAAAACAGCCATGCTTGCAGCGGCATTACTGGTTTTTGTTATTCCGTTGGCCAATGAAAGAGAGCGCTTTTTTCAGATGACAAAGCTTAAGCTCTATACGCTGGTTCCGATGACAATCGGTGTTGTTATTATTGCACTGGTTATTACCGACTTACTTGAAGCGTTAGGCTTGTATGATCGCTTTATGTGGGTGCTCAGTCAAAAGGGAATATTAGGCATAGTGTTATCCGGCCGAGATGAATATGCACGAGACTTGTTGGTGGTCTATGTTGACTACTTAGCGTTTTGGCAACAGGCCATTGGAGTCGGAACTGCTGGTATTGCTGAGTATCTTCCGATTAAATATGCCGCCGAAATTGATGCGGTGGACGTGCTAGCCTATTTTGGCTTTTTTGGGTTATTAATTTGTTTTGCCTTTTATATATTAACGTTCGTTAAGGCAGCCTCACAGTTTGTTAAATGTGAGGCTGTTTACAGTCCAAGTGTTGTTGTCGGTACATTTATTTTGCTATTTTTAGCACAATTAAGTGGCCACGTTTGGATTTCTGGTACGCTAGGGATATCATTTGGGTGTTTTGTTTCATTATTATGGGTTGATAATGAGAAAAGGAGTAACTCGTGAGTGCATCTTTACCCCTAGTTACCGTATGGATCCCAACTTGTAATCGACTGTCATTGCTGAAGCGGGCGGTAAAGTCGGTACAAAATCAAACATACAAAAATGTAGAGCTGTTTATAGTTGATAATGGTTCTACGGATGGAACCGTAGAGTACCTAAAACAATTAGCTACTGATGATCAACGAGTTCGTTATCATTGTTTTGAAACCAATCAAGGGGCATGTTCTGCAAGAAACTATGCCATTCAGCATGCACAAGGTGAGTATGCCACGGGACTAGACGACGATGATGAGTTTTTACCGTCGAGAGTTGAAACATTACTCAATGCGTTTGATGAACGGTATGCTTTTGTTTGTAGTGGTTATATTTGGGATTATGGCAAAATCCAGCGAGCGTTATTAGATTCAGATTTGGTAATTAATATCAAAACTCAGCTCAACTTCAATCAAGCATCTAATCAGGTATTAGCAAAGCGAACGCGTTTAATTGAGGCAGGTTTGTTTGATGAGTCTATGGTGTCATCTCAGGATTGGGAACTTTGGACCAGAATGATCTTAAAATATGGTGCGGCTATTCGTATTAGTACACCGACATATATAGTGCATACGGCGCATGATAAGCCAAGAATTACAGACAGTTTAAATAACCGAGTCGTTGGCTTTGAACAGTTTTATGAACGTTATGGGCATTTGATGTCTAACACCAACAAAAAGTGCTTTAATTTTTTGGTGCACTACAGTAAAGGGCAAAGAGTGAGCTTTGGCACTGTAATAAAGTTTTTTACCCCTGCAATTGCAACAAAATTATTAAGAGCTTGGCTTGCCTCTTTGTTTCCCAAGTTGGCAAGAAAGCGCTTAGAGCTGTTTAAAAGGGATTAGAGTGAGTAAAATCTGTTTTATTGCCAATTTATTTCCTTCTGAAAAAGATCCTTCGTTTGGCAGCTTTGTTGGTAAAAACTACGAACAATTGAAAAGCCAAGGAAATGATATAGTTAGCAAAGTCGTGATTGATTATCGTGCTTCGGGTATGGATAAATTACGTTGTTATCTGCGCTTTATTGGCCGTGGTATAAGAGCGATTGCTAAACGAGATTATGATTATATCTACTTTCACTATCTTACTTACTCCACGCTTTGCTTATTGCCTTTCTTGCTCGTTAATAGACCTAGATATGTGGTCAATATTCATGGTGATGACCTAGTTGGTGATACACCAATACATAAGGTTATGGGGTCTACCTCCAAGCTGGTATTGAAATATAGTGCTGCTGTGATTGTGCCTTCTTCTTTTTTTAAAGCGACACTTTTAGAACTACACCCATGGTACGACAAAGACAAAATTATTGTCTCGCCATCCGGCGGTGTGGATTTTTCGCTGTTTAAACCTGAAGCCGTTGCCCCTAAGCCAGGGTTTACACTTGGCTATGTGTCAAGAGTCGATGAGGGTAAAGGCTGGCAAGAGCTATTAGAGGCGTTGGCCATATTAAAACGATCGCGGCCTGAGATATTAGAGGGCTTTAAGCTAAAGATGTTTGGTACAGGGGCTCAAGTGGATGCACTAAATACTCAAATTGAAGCACTTGAATTAACGTCACTCGTTACTTATTTTGGCGCGTTAAAACCACAAGAGCTTGCCAACAAATACTGTGAGATGGACGCATTTATTTTCCCAACACATAGAGAAAGTTTTGGTTTAGTTGCGGTGGAAGCGCTAGCTTGTGGCACGCCAGTACTCGCCTCTAATATTAGCCCTGTCAATGAGGTGGTGCTAGATGGCAAAAATGGTCTACTCTTTGAGGTTAAAAATGCCAATGCTATCGCCGCGAGCATTACAAGTATTTTAACGATGAAGAAGCAAGATTTTGCAACTTTATGTAGCCATACTCGAGAATCTGTAAAGCACTATAATGCTACGCAAGTTGCTAAACAGTTAGATCAAGAGTTAAAAAAGCGATTATCAACATAGGAATTATTGATGAAAATTGTAGTAGTAGGGACTGGATATGTGGGCCTTTCTAATTCGATACTATTAGCACAGCACAATGAAGTGGTAGCACTCGATATAGATGAAAAAAAAGTTGCGTTGATAAACGAAAAAAAGTCCCCCATTGTAGATGAAGAAATAAGTGACTATTTGGCAAATAAGAAATTAGACCTTAAAGCCACAACTGATAAAACACACGCGTATCAGGGAGCAAGTTACGTGGTGGTCGCAACACCAACAGACTATGACCCTGACACCAATTATTTCAATACTCAATCTGTTGAATCTGTGATAGCAGATGTGAAACGCTACAATCCAGATGCCGTTATTGTTATAAAATCTACCGTACCTGTTGGCTTTACAGAAAAGGTGAGCGAGCAGTTTGGGTTGGGTAGCATATTCTTCTCTCCAGAGTTTTTAAGAGAAGGGAAAGCACTTTACGATAACTTGCACCCCTCACGTATTATTGTGGGAGAGCGCTCTAAGCGAGCAGAAGTATTTGCAGAGCTATTGCAACAAGGTGCTGTAAAAGCGAATATCGAAGTGCTATTTACTGATTCAACTGAAGCTGAGGCCATTAAGCTATTCTCTAACACTTATTTGGCAATGCGTGTAGCGTATTTCAATGAATTAGACAGCTATGCTGAATCGCACGGTTTAAACTCTAAACAAATTATTGAAGGCGTGTGTTTAGATCCAAGAATTGGCGATCACTATAACAATCCATCTTTTGGTTATGGTGGCTATTGTCTACCAAAAGATACCAAACAGCTGCTTGCTAACTATAAAGATGTGCCGAACAACATTATTCAGGCTATTGTTGATGCAAACACAACAAGAAAAGATTTTATTGCTGAGTCTGTTTTAAAGAAAAAACCTCAAGTAGTGGGGATATATCGCCTAATAATGAAGTCTGGATCAGACAATTTTAGGGCTTCTTCAATTCAAGGGGTAATGAAGCGCATCAAAGCTAAAGGTGTGGAAGTAATAGTTTATGAGCCTGCATTAGAGGCGGAAACCTTCTTTAATTCTAGAGTGATAAATGACCTAGAACAATTTAAAAGTAGCTGTGATGTAATTATTTCTAACCGAATGGTTGGTGAGTTACAAGACGTTACCGAAAAAGTCTACACAAGAGACTTATTTGGCAGCGACTAGGCTTTACGGAGTTGAAAATATACGTATAATACAAGGCCTACTTAGTTAGGCTTTTTTTATTTAGGGAACTGAACGCATGGAATGCTGGTATTTACTCTATTGTAAACCAAAAC
Organism: Pseudoalteromonas sp. PS5; assembly: GCF_004103255.1. Taxonomy (NCBI): domain Bacteria; kingdom Pseudomonadati; phylum Pseudomonadota; class Gammaproteobacteria; order Alteromonadales; family Pseudoalteromonadaceae; genus Pseudoalteromonas; species Pseudoalteromonas sp. PS5. Next base: position 753 of record NZ_RCSQ01000215.1, on the reverse strand, counting down.
AAGAATTTAGAGCACAGTCTAATCTAAAAAATCAGGGGATCGTCTCTTGCTTCCCGACTATCACCAAGCGTAAAACAGCCAGTGCAAAGCCTGTTGTGCAGCCGCTGTTCCCTAGATATCTATTTGTTAAGTTAGATCCACATTCTTCACACTTTTCTGCGGTAAAACATACCCGTGGCGTTGCTGACTTTATTCGCTACGGTACAGATCTTCAAATTGTACCTGAAGAATTAGTTATGCAGCTCATGAATAAAAATGAAACACCTGTAGAGTGTGATTTCAAAGAAGGTGATCTCGTACAGCTAACTGAGGGATGTTACCGGGATGTGCAAGCAATTTATCAGCAACCAGACGGTGAGATGCGCAGTATTTTACTGATTAAACTGCTCAACCAATATACAAAAGTCGTTGTGGATAACTGCACAATAAAAAAGGTACAATAGAAACTTCATCCTTTATTCTTATTTATATGTTGCAAGAAAGGTGTAATCTAACTTCTGCGATACAATATAGTCATGGCTTGAAGCCCCTAAAACAGTGATGTTAAGCCATTTTTCCCTATAAATTAGGTGTGACTTTACCTACCGTTACTAAATTGTGCGGATAGTAGGAGCGAGTTTACCTCGCGATCTTTTATTAGTGAGAGCCTTTATCTCACACCATTTTGCAGTATGGTCGCAATTACGTTAGACCTCACTGCACACTGTTATGGCAGTAATAGGAGCGAGTTTACTTCGCGATAAAAAGCCGATG
>NZ_RCSQ01000214.1:0-24109 GCF_004103255.1 Pseudoalteromonas sp. PS5 | reverse complement strand
TCCTTCAAATTGAGCAAGTATTGAGTCAAATTGGTATAAATGCACTGCTGTTCAGGGATCTATATCAATTAGCTTAATAGAGTTGTCTATGTTGAGGTACAAAAACCTTCGTCTAAAACATCGCTTTTGGATGCCCTCATCATCAAGATATTTATATGCTTTGAATCAAATTTACGCCCTAAGATTGATCATGTATTAAGTCGAAACGGTATAACTAGCCTATCGCAAATCAATACGTGCAGTGCCATAACCGTCTGCTAAAAAGACACTAATACCAACCTATAGTCGAGGCTTATATGTTTACAGATGCTGTTTTATCTATCTTATGTTTATACTCTCTAGCTATGTTGATCACGAGCTTATTAATGATAGCAACAACACCCATAGACAATGAAGAAAAGCGCAAACAATCAATCACTGAATACACCATGTTCGCACTGGCATCCATCGCCACTTTCTTTGTGTCGTTTTATACCCTGTAGATATAGGTTTTATATACCAGCTCACTGTTGGCAATAAAGTTATTTAGAAAAAATGGGGTTATGCTGGTGGTACCAGTGCTGTTTTAGGTATCAGCTTCGATACCTCTACATCTTTTAAGTCAAGTACATACTCGCCAGTAGAGGCCTTATTGGCGAGTATATTGCGAATATTGACACTGTGGTAGTGTGATCAGTGAGGTATAAAACCAAACGCGCTTGATTGCATAACATCAAGTTGATAACGATAAGACACTCTCAATATAGGGCTTGGACTAATTAAATTTGGTGATCTCTAAACCTGCAATCCATTGACCGTCTTGTTCTTGACTGCAACGTATCACGGTAGCATGGGCACTCAAAGGCTGGATCATATCACCACTTGAATCAATAAAAATATCAACAACAGTATTTGCTTCTACAGGGTCTGATATTGTTACAGAAAGGCCAGTAGCACTAAGATCATGACACACTCCTTCGTGTGTTTTTCCGGACTCTAGCTCTCTTAATTGTGCCACCGCATCCACAGACATACGCATAAAGCGACGTTTATCTTCATTGATCATGTGTGCTCCTACACCATTGATTTTATTTTTTCTAATAACGACTGCATCGAAAATGGCTTAACTACGTACGCATCACAGCCGGCATCAAAACCTGCTTTTTGTTCTTTTTCAGATTCTAAGCCTGACACCATCAACACTGGAATGTTCTTCGTCTCTGGCGTGTTTTTCAGCATCCGACATGTATCATAGCCATCAAGCCCAGGCATACATACATCTAATAAAATTGCATCGGGAGGATCTGCAATTGCATTAGATAAACAGCTGGTACCTGAATTGGCATAACTAAGCTCAAACACCCCAGACAACGCGACCTCGAGCATTTCATAATTAAAATACTCGTCGTCAACCACTAACAGGTGCGGCGTATTTTTCCTTTTCTCTCGTGTGGACATAACCAATGCCGCTTCCTTCTCACAATCCAAAACTTTACTTCCTCATATAATAAAGTAACTGTCGTACTCTAAAATGCAAGTTTATATTTCACACTCTTTTATTGCGTTAAGAACACGTTTAGCCGAAATAGGATAAGCGGTTCCTAATGTTTGAGCAAACAAAGACACGCGAAGTTCCTGTTGCATCCAAAAAATATCTTTAAGCGATGGTGGTATCGGGAATCCTGATGGGACTTTTGCTAACTTATCTTGATAAGCCGCCGCTACCTTTTCCAATTCTAGTACACATAACCTATCTCTATTTGGATCTACAGCAAGCTTTTCAAGTCTTTTTTCTATGGCTTTCATATAGCGTAAAATGTCTGCGATTTTTTGTGCCCCATGTGCTGTTACAAAGCCCTTAAAAACAAGATCAGATAGCTGCGATTTAATATCACCATGCGCAGTGATCATAGTTAAGTCAACACGTCCTTTCATGCGTTTATTGATACTATGAGCTACGCTGAGCAGTGATTCAACTTGTTTTGCTATCTCAACAACCGTATCACCTAATTCAGCTCGAATGTATTCTTTAGCCTGATCAAATGCGTTGTCATCCCGCACCTCACCAAATTCGAGCAACAGCTTATCCACTCCAGCAGCAGTACAGTCGTCTATTAAGTCTTGCACTTTACCAAAAGGATTAAAATATAAGCCAAGCTTTGCCTTATTAGGTAAATGTTGCTGTAAGTACTTCACGGGTGAAGGTACATTAAGCAAGATAAGTCGCCGTACACCAGATTGATGTGCCGCTTGTGCTTTTGTTTCATTATCAAACAGTTCTATTGCTGCGCTTTGCTTTTTATCAACCAACGCGGGATATGCTTTAATCTCATAGTTCCCTTGTTTTTTGGTGTACTGCTCTGGCAACTCTCCAAAATTCCACTGCTGAATATCGGTTTGCTCAATCCCCTGTTCGGCGACTTGGGAGAGCGTTTGTGTCACTTGCCCCTGCAACTTGGCCTTAAGCGAACTTAAATTAAAACCGTGAGCGATTACTTTTCCGTGTTCATTCACTACTTGAAACTGCATTTTTAAATGTGGTTCAAGCGAACTTGTATCCCAGTCGGTCTGCGCAACTTTCACTCCAGTCATTTTAAGTAGACGATTTGCAACCGCTTCCAAAAATGGACCTTGCATTACCTCCACAGAGGCAAGCACGGCATCAGCATAGTTTGGCGCGGGAACAAAGTTCCGTCGTAAGGTTTTTGGTAAAGATTTAATCAATCCACATACCAGTTCATGCCTAAGTGCAGGAATATGCCAATCAAAACCCTCATCGTTAATTTGGTTTAGTAACGCCAGTGGTATATTAACCACCACGCCATCAAGCGCTTGGCCAGGATCAAAGTGATAACTTAGCGGCAATATCAAGTTATCTTGTTGCCAAGTATCGGGGTAATCTGTGGCATTAATATGATCCGCACCATGCTTCATTAGCAGTTCTCGGGTCATGTGTAAAAAGCGCTTGTCTTTTTGCTTTTTAACTCGCCACCATTTGTTAAATGCAGCGCGGTTATTCACATCCTGTGGGATTCGGTCATGGTAAAATGCCACTACATCTTCTTCATCAACCAAAATATCGCGACGCCTAGCTTTGTCTTCAAGTGCTTGCACTTCCTCGACTAACTTTTGGTTTGCAGTTAAAAAGCCTTCACTTTGCCCAAGTTGCCCGTTGGCTAGGGCTTCTCGAATGAAGATTTCGCGGCTAACTACAGGGTCTATCTCGCTATATACTGTGCGCTTGCGACCTACGATAATCAAACCGTAGAGAGTTTGTTGTTCAAATGCGATTACTGCACCGGCCTTTTTTTCCCAATGCGGTTCACTATAACTGCGATTAACCAAGTGCTTGGCTAAAGGCGCTATCCAGTTCACATCGATTTTTGCATTGACCCGTGCATACAGTTTACTGGTCTCTACCAGCTCTGCTGACATCAACCATTTTGGACTTTTTTTGAATAAACTTGAGCCTGGGAAAATATGAAACTGACTATTGCGTGCCCCTTTAAAGACCTGTTTTTGTTTTTCGTCTTTCACCCCAATATGGCTCAACATACCACTGAGTAAGGCTTGGTGAATAGCTTCATCTGCTGCGGGTGTATTATTGACTTTAAAACTCAGCTCTTCACACACCGTTGTGAGCTGATACACAATGTCTTGCCATTCGCGCACTCGCATATAGGCTAAAAAATCTTTTTGACATTGCTTTCTAAACTGATTTCGGGTTAGCGCTTGTTGCTGGGCTTCAATATAGTTCCAAAGATTAAGATAGGCGACAAAATCAGAGTGCTCGCTCTCAAAACGACTATGCTTTTCGTCTGCTACTGCACGCTTATCCTGCGGCCGCTCACGGGGGTCTTGAATGGATAAAGCCGCAGTGATTACAATAGCCTCCCAAAGTGCGCCATTTTGTGCACCAGACATGACCATTTTGGCAAGTCTGGGGTCTATTGGAAGGCGGCTTAGCTTACGCCCAGAATCAGTGAGTTGAGCTTTTTCTCTACGTTTTGCAGGTACAATCGCTTCAAGTTCCTCGAGTAGCGACATACCATCTTTTATATTTCGGCTGTCAGGCGCTTGAACAAATGGAAATTGACTAATATCACCAAGTCCAAGTGCAAGCATTTGCAGGATAACTGACGCAAGATTTGTTCTTAAGATTTCAGGATCAGTAAACTCTGGGCGGCCAAGAAAATCTTGTTCACTATACAAACGAATACAAATACCTGATGCCACCCGCCCACAGCGACCTTTTCGCTGATTGGCACTGGCTTGAGATACAGCCTCAATCGGTAGGCGCTGTACTTTGGTGCGATAACTATAGCGGCTGATCCGCGCAGTACCAGGATCGATAACATAACGTATACCAGGTACAGTCAAAGACGTTTCTGCCACATTTGTCGATAATACGATACGGCGCTGGCTGTGCGGTGCAAAAATACGATTTTGTTCAGCGTTTGAAAGGCGCGCATAGAGGGGTAATACTTCGACTCCTTTTAAATTACGCTTTGCCAAGGCATCAGCGGTGTCGCGTATTTCACGCTCCCCGTTCATAAATACCAGAATATCACCCGGCCCTTCTGCACACAGCTCATCAACTGCGTCAAAGATCCCTTGTAGCTGATCGTTCTCTGCTTCGCTATTTTGTGGGTCAATATCTTCGACTGGTCGATATCTTACTTCCACCGGATAGGTTCGACCTGAGACTTCAATAATCGGCGCGTCATTAAAATGTTTGGAGAAACGCTCAGGGTCAATCGTTGCAGAAGTAATAATTACTTTTAAATCTGGGCGTTTAGGCAGGAGCTGTTTTAGATAACCTAAAATAAAGTCAATATTAAGGCTACGCTCGTGCGCTTCATCTATGATGATGGTGTCGTATTGATTTAGGAATCTATCTTGCTGAATTTCAGACAGTAAAATACCATCAGTCATTAATTTTACGTAGGTGTTATCGGAAACTTGATCTGAAAACCGAATTTTAAACCCTACTTCTTGCCCCATTTCACAACCAATCTCCTCTGCAATACGAGTCGATACACTTCTAGCGGCAAGCCTTCTAGGCTGAGTGTGGCCAATGTAACCATCCACACCGCGCCCAAGTTCCAAACAAATTTTTGGTAACTGAGTGGTTTTACCAGATCCGGTTTCACCAGCGACAATCACCACTTGGTGACTAGCAATCGCTGCTTTTATATCTTCTTTCTTTTGACTTACTGGTAACTGTTCAGGGTACTCTACTGCCGGGATATTTGCGCTTCTCGTTACCTTTAGTTGCTGGCTTTTTGCAATTGCTGCTGCGATTTTTGCAATAACCTGCTTTTGTTTTTCTTGATCGGTAATTTTTTTTGCACCATGAAGGCGCTTTTTGAGGACGAAGTGATCCTTTTTAAGACATGAATTTAGCTCTTTAAACAGCGAGTCAACCTGCACTACACGACACCTTGTGATTACATAAAACGCCGTGTAGTTTAGCAAATCAAGTAGGACGAACCCAACTAAATTTCATCAGTACGTCTTATTTTGCGCTAATAAATGTATTACTAAAGACGTTATACGTATCGTTGCCCAGCCATATAGGTATCATGTAAGTGTTTATCTATTGCGAGTAATACATTCGCCCGGCTGATCACGCCCAGTAAGCGCTTATCTTCGTCAACAACAGGGTAGATTTTGGGCTTATTACAACTCATCATATCTGCGATTTGCACGATACTATCTTCACAATTTACACATAACGGGTCTTTTGTCATCACATCAGACACAACACTATGAGACTCATTTTGATACGTTGCCTCTAACATTTTTTTAAGGCAATCCTGTTCAGACAAAAAGCCGATGACTCGTCGACTTTCATCGATGACAGGGCCACCAGATTGTCCACTTTGAAGCAGTTTTTCAACTGCAGCCTCTATGCGCATATCTTGATTAAATGTTACAGGTCGATGATTTAAGTAGTCTGCGACTTTTATTGATTGCATTGCCCATCTCCATTAAAACGCCAGCTATCATAGTAATAGTAGTTGGCGTTTTAAGAAGTTGCTTAATCTAATATTGTTTTAGTCGCGATAAATACCTACGTACGTTTCGGTGCTTGAGGATTTACTTGCTCGATACATTCCTGCTGTATTAAACGGCATGCTGATATTGCCATTGGGATCTACAATTATCACACCGCCGGTGCCACCAACAGGGTAAAGCGTGTCAAAAATAACCTCTTTGCCTGCTTTTTCTATCGACTTACCCTGATAAGCAACGCGAGCGCAAATATCGGCCGCAACATTATACCGAATAAAATACTCGCCATGGCCCGTTGCAGACACTGCACAGGAGCGGTTATCTGCAAATGTGCCTGCACCAATCACGGGTGAGTCACCTATTCGTCCAAAGCGTTTCGCCGTCATCCCACCTGTCGACGTTCCTGCAGCTAAATTCCCATGCTTATCAAGCGCCACTGCACCGACAGTCCCCATCTTGTATTCGCTCTCTAATTGCTGATGTGCTGCTTGATAGTCTTTCGTGGCGGCTTCTTTCATCTGTAATCGCTTTTTCGCCTTTAAGAGCGACTGGTAACGAGCATCAGTGTCAAAGTAGCTATTTTCCACTAACTCAAAACCGCGTCTCTTAGCAAAATCTTCTGCACCATCACCACTTAGCATGACATGTACAGAGTGCTGCATGACTTCTTTTGCCAGATTGATGGGGTTTTTAATGTGCTTTACGCCAGCCACTGCGCCTGCTTGACGGTTACGACCATCCATAATTGATGCGTCTAATTCATGACCTTCATCGTAGGTGTATACGGCACCTTTCCCCGCATTAAAAAATGCAGAGTCTTCAAGAATATTAATGGCTGCCGTTACTGCATCAAGACTTTCTCCACCTTGTGCCAGTACCTTATAGCCAGCCTCAACGGCTTCTTTTAATTTAGCTTTGTATTGTTTTTCTTTTTCCGGCGTGAAGTTACTACGCTCAATTGTGCCCGCCCCGCCATGAATAGCGATTGCAAATGGCTTTGAGTGCGCCTCAGCCATCACACCTGTTGTCGCCAACGCTAGCATGAATGCAAACAAAGAAGTTTTATTCATTTTTTTACCTTGGTTCTTTATTGTGCCAACAGCATGTGATGAACTATAGAAGGATGCAAGTATTCACGTTGAAATGTTTGTGGATTATTAAGTTAAAGATGATTTTTTATAACAATTATCTTAATTAAGTGGTCTATTCTGAGGCGAGAAAATTTTGTCGATACCCGCTTTTGCGTCCTGCTCCTGCCGAGGTGCCTATGCCCTATAGGCAAGGAAAAAGATCTATTCGATTAGTTTTATCGCTTGAAGCATCAAGACTTACAAAGAGCAAAGGTGTGACTTTTAGAGCATAAAAAAAAAGCGCTTCCTCTGGAAGCGCTTCTATCGAATCATTCTATATCTAAAAGCGTTTAGCTAGCTTCGCGCTGTGCTTTAATACGAGCTAGACGCGCCACTTGATGCGTAGAAGTCAAAAATGCGAAGATCGGAGCTAAATAGCCACGTTTACGTAGCTCTAGGAAATCTTCGTCACCTAACTCATTTAACTTGCGCTCATCTACAAGATAGATACCGTTGATGTCTTTCTTCTCACCACGGATCTCTACAGTTAACGTTTGTTGAACTAAAAGCTCTTTGTCAGCAAGATACTGAGTAAATGCTTCAGTTACACGAGCAAACTCAACGTAGCTTACTAACGCTTCTTTACGACGTGCTAAATACTCAGTCTCTTTACCGTCTTCAAAAAGCGCATTGCCTTCTTCTTCACCAACTAACGGGCTTGCTTCATCAATCACAATACCAAACTGATCTTGCTCTGGGTGCTTAACTAAACCAAACGGGTAACGAGCTGCTGCCATTGGTACAAAGCTACCAGTCCACTTGTCGCCTTCAACAAATAGATTTTCATTTGGCTGAAGACCAAACATAGCAACCGCTTGAAATTGACCAGTTTCTGAATTTTTAACAAAAGCCATTGGGAATTCAGTCGCTACACGTGCAAATTCGTGTGCAACCACTGGCATTAAGTGCTGAGTTTTAAGGAATTCAACATTCACGCCGTTTTTAACTTTAATGTTAGCGTGCTTCTCGTTGTGTAAAGGCTGCACTTGTTGCTCTGCCATAATACTGCTCCATTATTTTACGTATTTGTTACTTTATTTATTGCCCCTAAGGCTAGCGGTTTTCGGGGCAAATTGGAAGTTAAATATTTATTTAACCTGAGCCTTGAATAAGGAATGAGCTAACGTTGGGATTGTTAAGACTCGCTATATTTAGCTCTCTACCTAATTAAAAAGTTGTATTGTTGCGACCGTCATCTTCTTTTTCTACTAAATATGCAACTTGTTTATTAAGACCATAAAAGGTATCGACTCAAAGTTAAGAATTGGTTGTAAACTCATATGGGTAAGCATCAATACAGGCAATAAAAGAACTCGCTATTAAACGCAAATACGATGTTAATACACGCATACAGGTGCTTCCCATAAAGCTCTTCACATTACAGTGTCCCTGCTGGTGTTGAAAATGATTAACAACATAACACGAATAAATCACCTTCCCAATTTACAAAACATTAACCACATACATATCGAACCTCATTGATGAACAATATTCAATCAAAAAAGGCGAACAAAAAAACAACAACCTTAATAATCATTAGGTTACTAAACGCACACAAAATAACAACTTGAAAATACTAAATAACATATTGACACCAATAATTCACATATTAAAAATAACGTATCCAATTTCGGTGCTAACTTTTGCGACGATTGCAAATTCAAAGGAATATAAAAATGAAAGATTGGAGACCAGGGATCAGCGTTATTATTCCCACTTATAACCGCAGCCAATTATTACAACTCACATTACAGAGTTTAGAAAGACAAACTCTTAGTAACGTTTTCTTTGAAGTTATCGTGGTAGATGACGGCTCGAACGATAATACAAAAGACATTGTTGACTCATACACAGATAAGCTACCGATACATTACTACTTTCAAAGTGATCAAGGATTTAGGGTTGCTCGAGCACGAAATATCGGCATATTAGCGGCGCAATTTGAGCATGTATTATTTTTGGACTCAGGTGTCATTGCAGAAGCATCATGTTTAGCCCAACATTTGAAGCAATACCAGTCGAGTAACATTGATGTATTAATTGGACTGTGCTTTGGGTTTGAAGAACTCGAAGAGTCCAGTATACGGGCTTTTAAGCATCGCTTATCCAATAATAATATTTTTGCTGATCACACTTTTTTAGACCAATTTCAAGATTGTCGCGCCCCTTACTTACACTCTCATGGGTTGTCACTACAGTATATCGCTGAACCTTGGCTTATCTTTTGGACTTGTCACGCGTCGTGCAAAACACAAGCGCTTTTTGACATCGGAGGCTTTGATGAATATTTCACAAGCTGGGGGGGGGAAGATGTTGAATTAGCACTTAGGCTCCACGGTATAGGTGCTAAATTTGAGCTCATCACTGATGCAAAAGCAATTCATTACCCACACCCTAAAGTAAAAGCTGATACCTATAAAAGTGCAAAAGAAAATATCAACTATATTCACGACAAACACTGTTCGGTTGCAACGTACCTACTACAACAAGGAATGAGTTGGCAAGACATACTAACCGCCCACACTCGCCCCAATGATGCGCTGAAGGGTATTTTATTCAGCCAAGCCCATGCCACATCATTTAGCCAAGCCATGTAAACATCACCGTATTTTGGAGTAATAACAATGAACAACAATCAAGCTACAACTATGCCAAATAATGACATCGCTGTCATCGGTGTTTCATGCAGACTCCCTGGAGACAACAATGCACCTTCTGACTTTCACCAGTTTCTATTAGCTGGAGGTAATGGCATCACCGAAATACCAAAAGAACGCTGGGATGTTAGTGCTTATTATGACAGCGATCGTGAAAAGTCAGGGAAAATGTATGTAAAAAATGGTGGATTCTTATCTGGTTTATCATTATTCGATGCCCCATTTTTTGGCATTTCACCAAAAGAAGCCCCATATATTGACCCTCAACAACGCTGGGTACTTGAAGCAACTTACGAAGCGCTAGAAAACGCGGGGCTAGACATCGAGCAATTAAAAGGCAGTGACACCGGCGTATTCATGGGGCAATTTATGCACGACTTTGAGCAACTGCAAACTGCAAGCTGCGCACATGATTATATTTCAAGTCACTCAGCAACGGGCTCATCGATGACGCTGACGGCAAACCGAGTGTCTTATTGCTTTGATTTCCATGGTACTAGCCTAACTCTCGACACTGCCTGCTCCTCATCACTCGTAGCGCTTGATTTAGCATGTAAGGCAATCCTACACGGAGATAGCCATATAGCGCTTGCCGGTGGCGTCAATCTGCTGCTTAGACCTGAAATGACAATGTCCATTTGCAAAGCTTCTATGCTTTCACCTGACGGCTTGTGTAAAAGTTTTTCGAGTGACGCGAATGGCTATGTTCGAAGTGAAGGCGTTGCAGTCGTGGTATTAAAAAAAACTCTCTGATGCAATCAATGATCATGATCCAATCCTAGCTGTTATAAAGGCAAGTGGCACGAATCAAGACGGGCAAACAAATGGGATCACTGTACCAAATGGTCTAGCGCAGCAGCGTTTGTTGTCAAAAACATTGGAATTTGCAGGTTTGAGTGGCCACGATATTGATTATGCCGAAGCACATGGCACAGGCACAGCTGTGGGTGACCCTATCGAGGTCAATGCTTTGGGTAGTGTTTTGGGCATTCGAGATAACAAGTTAATGCCATGCCTAATAGGTTCAGTTAAAAGTAATATCGGCCATACAGAGCCCACCGCAGGATTAGCTGGCTTAATTAAAACAATTAATGCAATGAATAGCGGTGTAATCCCAAAAACACTGCACTGTCACACCATAAATCCAGCCATCAATGAGGCACAGTTAAATATAAAAGTAGTCACGGAAAATACGCCTTGGCCTGATAGAGCCGACGATACACCTCGGCGTGCAATTGTGAATTCATTTGGATTTGGTGGAACAAATGCAAATGTAGTGGTAGAGCAAGCAACTCTAACCCCTACCTCAAACCCCGATCATGCAGGTGTGCTACAACTTTTTGTTAGTGCAAAGTCGGCAGCGGCATTGACAGCGCAAGTCTCAGCGTATTTAGACTATTTAGCGCCTTTAGCAACCCATGAGCTCCCCGACTTCTGCCGTAACTCGGTACTATTGCGCACCGCTTTTAAAAACAGAGTGGTATTCACGGCCAGAGATAAGCAGACTTTGATGGCACAACTTGAAGACTTCATTTTCGAGCGCCCCAATAAAGTCTTTCGAAGTGCAACTTCTCAGCAGAGCGCATCATCTCCTACTGCTTTGGTTTTTTCCGGTATGGGAACTACTTGGCAAACGATGGGCAAAGCTCTGTATTGCAGCAGCAAAATATTTAAACAAGAGATAGATAAAGTTGATAGCGCATTGCAGCACTATGTGTCGTGGTCACTGATCGATAAAATGCACAATGGCGGTGACGAGATCCATGAAACCCAGTATGCACAACCTGCAATATTTGCCTGTCAAATCGCTTTGTTTCAATTGTTAACTTCATACGGTATCAAAGCCGATGCCATCGTTGGCCATAGCGCCGGTGAAGTTGCAGCAAGCTATTGCGCTGGAGTATACAGCTTCGAAGACGCTATTCGCATCATCTACCATCGTAGTCGGCTACAGCAAACGACCACAGGTGAAGGAAAGATGCTGGCAGTTGGGATTTCGCAAACACAAGCACAAACGCTTTGTCACGAATACCCAAACAAAGTCTCTATCGCAGCTATCAATAGTAGCACCGCCGTCACACTTGCTGGTGATACCGACACACTTAGTGAAATTGCAGCACAGTTAGATGCCGAGGGCGAGTTTGCAAAGTTTCTCAATGTTGACGTGCCCTATCATAGCCCTGTTATGGATAAGCTAGAGCAACCGTTGTTAGATGCTTTAGCCCTTTTGTCTCCATCTGAGCCGAGCATTGCACTGTATTCCACAGTGACAGGCTCACTTACCCAACAGCAAGACTGGCACGCTGATTACTGGCCGAGGAACGTCCGCGAACCTGTTTATTTTGAAAAAGCGATAAATACACTGCTTGATAACGGAGTAAGAAACTTTATTGAAATAAGCCCTCATGCCGTGCTCTGTAACGTGATCAAGCAAGTTGCTTCAGACCTTTCTGTGTTCACCACACCGCTTATCCTTCGAAATGAAGACGATGAAGTCCAGTTTGCAGCCGCATTAGGCGCATTAGCGGTATCTGGTTTGTTAGCTCCTAAGCTGGCACTCAACGCAATAAACTGCTTTCCAAATCACACTATCAAGCTTCCTAATTATCAATGGCAGCACCAATCATACTGGCTTGAACATCCTGATGTTCAACTCGCACGGGTTGAAAACAAACAAAAACGCGATGCTTTTTCTGACTTCTGTTTACCCACACTGGGTCAACAGTTACTCAGTCATCAACCCATTTTCCAAACCAAAGTTAACGTGAAAAAACAGCCATATTGGTCAGGTCACCAAGTTGGTACTGAGGTGATTTATCCTGGTGCAGCCTATGTTGAAGCGGCACTACAATTTGCCCGCACGCAACAGCCAGAACCACATGCTCAGTTCACGCTTTGCGACATTGAATTTAATCGGCCTCTGTATCTTGGCGATGAAGATATTACCATAGAGACTCGCTACCATACTCAAAATGGGACAATTTCATTGTCTAGTTTAGAGGCTGATACTTGGCATCAACAATCCCGCTTCACCTTAGATACGCATGAAAGAGACTGCCATCAAGGTGACACTTTAAGCGACACTATACAACAATTTCCACAAGCCATAAGTAAGGCCGACTTCTACGCCCATTGCCACCAGCTTGATATGAATTACCAGGCGCAATTTCAAAGTGTACTACAGTGCTGGAAGTCATCATCACAAGTCATCGTCGAAATACACTGTGAGTCTCAAGATGACTCACAAGTTATGCTAAGCCCAATGTTACTTGATGGCGCTTTTCAGAGCTTTTTTCAACTAGTTAATAAGTCCTACTTACCGGTTAAAATCAGCGAATTTACCTTTTACAAAAAGCCTACAAATCGTTGCTTTTCAGTGCTTGACATTACCCTTCTCAGCGATCCAATTTGCATTGGCGATCTCCATATTTATACTTTGGACGGCCAGCTCTGTGTTGCCATTAAAGGGATTGAGTTAAAACCTAATACTCAACATCAATTAGACTCATTAAAGGAGCTCAAATATCATTACACTTGGCAACACGCTCCAGTAACGCAGGATGCAGGAGATACTCAGCCAAATACCGTGAGTATTTTAGCTGAAAATACTGATTTCTCGGCTCTTCACGTTCTTAAAAATAACTCAGTGGTGCATATCACGTCAGATGATGACTCAGCGTCACTCATTGAAAAACTACAACCCTATCTCAGTCACACTGAGCGCTTGATTGTTGATGTTCATCATTTAGCAAATATAGAAATGCGCCATGGTAGCCTTTCACAAACGGTTATCGAACGTGCTTTAGTTGCGCCACTTCATTATTTTCAAGCTATCCAAACTGCCAATTGGGGTAAGTCATTAGAAATCGTGATTATCACCAAACATGCACAAGATGCTGAAGGCACAGAAATTAACCCGCTGCAAAGCGCAATATGGGGTATGTTGAGAGTATTTTCTACAGAAAACCAACAATTTAAAGTAACCTTACTCGATATTGATGCTAAGCCTTCTAGTGCTGAAACACTTAACCGACTGCTCCTCGCACAACAACTGAACGATACGGAAATGGCTATCCGTCATGGCGATGTTTTCGTACAAAAACTTGACCACTTAAGCTCCGAGGCCTGCACTGAGTCAAAAGATTTCACCATTTCCACAACACCCACCGGCCATTACCAGTGGCTCATGGATGACAGCTGTTGGGTGGCTTATGCACAAAAGAATGATGACAAAGCCATAACCCCCGTCCGTGCGGTATCAATTAGTCGAGCAGCATTAAGCAATAGACCAAGCTGCTTTATTTATCAGCTTGCGGATCACACAAAACCTAAGCTTGTATTCGCCAATGCCGGTGTAACCAATTATATCGATGACGCTTTGCCGTTTGTGTCACTGCCTGACGTAAGTGCGACATGGTTAACTGAGCACTTAGCTGTATTACACCGAGCTTTGGCGTTAGTGCAAACACTGCTTACACAAACCACTGCTGTCAGCTTTTTTAATCCGTCCACCATTGAAAGCTTTGTCGCGATATCTTGTTTAAAGACCGCAGGGCGCGTTGTGCATGTTATTGACTCCACAGACAAGAGTGAGACAACTGAATCAATTGCAACTTTAGTGCTAGATCCGGCCACGAGCATACCAAATTCGATACAGGCGAGACTATGTTATGGTGCCCATATCATCTGTATCACTCCCCCACCAACAACACAGTTAAGTCATGATGACTATACTTTTATCAAGCCAACCATACAGTTAGATAACAGCCAATCTATCCACGCACTACATGGACTGACAGTACAAATCGTTGAATTGCTCAATAATGATGACCGAATACTGAAAAACCCCTCAGACTGCATTTCTGTTAATGCCCTGCCGACTGAGCTAGCAGCGGAATATTTGTCAGTTAAGTTCGACACATTACCGACTTTTGCACGTAAGCGGCATACACCGTCAGAGCAATTTGATAAGGGCAGTTATCTAGTTACTGGAGGGCAAGGAGGAATTGGTCTTGAGGTTGTGAACTGGTTATACGAAAAAGGGGCAAAGCATATTTTTGTTTCTGGTAGAAGCGCCCTTAGCGATAGCCTAAACGACACAATCCAAAACGCTGCACTGTCGGGGTGTATTATTCAATACATTCAAGCTGATATTAGCCAGTACGAGGATGTCGTAAAAGTCATCGAGCATATTGCGCATTCAGGTGCGCCACTAAAAGGAGTTTTCCATGCAGCTGGTGTCTTAAAAGATGCAACATTTTCATCCCAAAGTGCAGAACACATGTATTCAGTGCTGGCACCAAAAGTTAATGGTGCATGGTATTTACACCTTGCCACTCACGCCCTGTCATTAGACTACTTTGTTTGTTTTTCTTCTATCGCTGCTATTGTTGGCTGGGCGGGACAAGCAAACTATGCGGCTGCGAATGCCTTTATGGATGGCTTGTGTATCGCAAGAAGACAGCAAGGAAAGTCTGCGCTTAGCTTAAACTGGGGTCCTTGGTTAGAGGCGGGAATGGCGGCACAACTTTCTGAATTAGAACAGCAAGCAATGCAACAAGCTGGCATGTATCCACTCACCTCAAAAGAAGGGATCGAAGAGCTAGAGCGCACAATATCCAGTGCGATGTCGCAAATTGGTATTTTTAAAGTTGATTGGCAAGATGCCAAACTGGCGACTGGCAGCACAGTGTTTTCACACTTTCAGACATCAACACCAGAACAAAACGAAGATCCCATCAAAACCCAATTACACGCTGCAAATTCAGCGGCTCGACAAACATTAATCGAAAGTCGGATAAAGTGTGATTTAGCTACTGTGCTTGGGCTACAAGACGCAAATAACATTGAGAGCAGTGCTAGCGTGTTCGACTACGGTCTTAACTCGTTAATGGCAATCGAACTTAAGCAAAGATTACAAGCACTTTGTGATGATCCGTTACCCGCTTCTTTAGTTATGAAGCATGACTCGGTGGCAAAACTGACCAACTTTATTATCACGCTTTACAATGAGCAGCAGTCAGCTATCGATACCGTTACCGATGAGCAAGTTGTAAAGGTCATGTTGTAATGGAACAGTTAATTGAAAAATGCCGCACACTTGGGATTTCATTTTCGCTAAGTGCTGATGATCAACTTGAGTTACACGCCAAAACTCAACCAAGCGCCGCACTCATTGACGAAATAAAGGCTGAAAAGCAAAACCTTATCTCACTAATTAAGCGTAATAAGCTAAAGCAACTGATACAACAGCTGGCGCAGCCTATCTCGTCAAACTATGCTGTTAAACAAGCTGAGGTGTCGTTTCAACAACAGCGTATGTGGCTGGCAGACTCCCTGCGCGAAGGCGCTACTGAGTATCATCTTACTAAAATATTTGCGCTCAAAGGCGCGCTGAACCAAGTCGCTTTTGAGCAAGCGCTGAGGCAAGTTATTGATTGTAATAGTGCGCTCACGACACAATATGAAAAAACAGAGAATACCATAGTGCAACGTCAAGCACCTGCCAGTGCTGACGTCTATCGCCTGCACTTGTGTACAAAATTAAGTGAAGAGGCAATATTTAGCGCAATTCAACAGCGTGTAGAGACCCCCTTTGATTTGCGCCACCAAAGCCCTATTCGTGTCGAAGTTTTTCAAAAAGCTCCTCACGCCTATTACTTTGTGTTTGTGATCCACCATATTGCTGCTGATGGTTGGTCTATTGCACTATTTTGTCAGCAAGTAGCAAAACGATACGAACAATTAATTGATGGGACAGCTTACAAGCCACAGCCGGAGTCAATCAGCTACATTGACTATGCAAGGTGGCAGCGAGCGATATTAACACCAAAGCAGTTAGACTTACTTAGCCAGTGGTGGCAAAAAAAGCTTGAAGGCTGTGCCACGAATGTCACTTTTCCTTGCGATAACAGTCGGCCACTTCACTCTGATCTTCGCGCACATTTTTATACCAGCTCAATAAAGAGCGGTCAGCTTTCAAGTATAAAAGCATTTGCCAAAGCACATGCTTGTACGCCATTTACCGTGGTTTATAGCGTATTTAATGTGCTACTGGCCTTTTACAGTAACGAGTCCGATATTGTCATCGGTACACCCGTTGCCAATCGCGATCATGCTCAATTACAAACACTCATTGGGTTTATAGCCAATACAGTTGTCATGAGACAGCATATTGACTTTAATAAATGTTTTGCTGAGTTGGTGGAGGAAGCAAAACTTCAGACCACAGATGCTTTTGAACACGCCCACCTGCCATTTGAAGTGTTATTGGAGAAGCTACCCATTACTAGGCATCACAATCAGCCTCCTCTATTTAATGTTTTCCTTGCTATGCACAATATGAAGCCGATTGTGCCCACGCTAAAAAATATAGAAATCACCCCAACAAAGACACAATTTCGCAAAGCAAAATTTGACTTAACATTGGATATTTTTGAGCAGCCAGATTCTTTGCTGTTGGAATGGGAATATGCGTGTGATTTATATCATCATCAAACCATCAAACGGCTCGCCGAGAATTTTTCTAATGTTTTAGATACTTTACTTCAAAACGCGATGCAACCTATGTCTGCTATCACACTTATCGCGCCGCAGCAGCAAGCAACTTTGCAACAGGCTTGGCAAGGTGTACAGCGAGATTATAGCCACCGCGATATTTTACCTTTTGCGCTACAGCAATCCTTTGCTCGCCACAAAGATAAAATAGCCATAGTCGACCAATCTGGAACATACAGTTATCAAATGCTGCAAGCGCTTGTTAAGCAATATTCAGCACTTATCCAAACCCAGTCGCTCGAGGCAAACTGCTTTATTGGTGTATATTGTCATCGTTCAGTACACATGGTTGCTGCCATGTTGGCCATTTTACATAGCGGTCATGCGTATCTACCATTAGACCCTAACTACCCCACTGCCAGAATTGCCCATATGGTAGACGATTCGGATACGCAACTCATCTTGTGCGATCCCGTATTGTTAGCACACTGCCAATCCTTCGATGTCGCCGTGCAATGCTTGCAGGCAAATTTTGATGTCAATACTGAACAATACCTGTCTGCGGTGCGTATTAATACCAACTCTCTTGCATATATCATCTATACCTCAGGCTCTACTGGCAAACCAAAAGGCGTAACAATATCTCATTTTGCATTACGAAATTTTTTATACGCAATGCAGGAAACATTTGCGCTTGATGAACAAACATCAGCCCTAGCAATCACTTCAATTTCCTTTGATATTCATGTGTTGGAACTATTTTTACCACTGCTCGTAGGTGGTACCGTGCACTTGGCCACTAACGCTCAAAGCAAAGATCCGCAGCAGCTACAGTCATTAATCAATCGTGCAGGGGTTAACTTTATTCAAGCGACTCCTTCTTCACTAAATATGCTTAAAAGTTTTAATGTGCAATTGCATGAAAACACGACAGTATTAAGTGGTGGAGAAGCACTTCCCTTGGAGTTAAAACAGTACCTGAACATACAGGCTGTTGCTTTGTGGAATATGTACGGGCCGACAGAAACTACGGTGTGGTCTTCAGTTGCATCATTAGGTCATGATGACGACATCCACCTAGGCAAACCGATAGCCAATACACAATTCTATGTTGTTAATCAGCAGCTACAGCTTGTACCACGAGGTGTTACCGGAGAATTATTGATTGCTGGTGATGGTCTCGCTAATGGCTATTTGAACCAAGCTCAGCAAACCTCTGATAAGTTTATCTCATTTGCTCACGATCAGGGTCACATTAGTGCCTACAAAACAGGAGATTTAGTCAAGATAGATAGCTGCGACAGATTAATATATCAAGGACGTATCGACCAACAAATTAAGCTAAATGGTTTTAGAATAGAGATCTCAGAGATTGAGAATACGATTTCTCAATACCCTGATATTGATGCGGCTGCTATCGTGTTAAGCCAAACAGAAAAACTCTCTGCTTTTATCGTTTTGAAGCCAAACACAGAGATAAACCTCGTCGCGTTACGCCAATATATCGCAGAGCGACTACCTTACTTTATGCAGCCTGCTGAAATCACAATACTACCACAGTTGCCACTGACCCCGAACGGCAAAACGGATAAACTTGCTCTGACTAAGCAAAGTAAACACGTAAATAACGAGCAACCTACACAAGGCTCGCTTCAACACTATCCAAAAGTGCTCGTACAGCTTTGGCAACGTAAGCTAAACGTTGATGTTTTTGATCCGTTTAAGTCATTTTTTGAGCTTGGGGGTAACTCAATTCAAGTGATTGACTTGATTGCAAGCATCAATCATACGCTAGGGGTCTCTATTACAATAAAAGCGTTTATCCAAAACCCTTGCTTGGATCACATGGCCGGCCTTGTCGAGCAAACCCAGTCTGATCATTTAGTGACTCTAGATTTGCGCTTTGATGAACACCATTATCAAGATGAGGAAATTATCTCACTCCCCAGTTTACCAAATCGTCAATATTTACTCGCGATGGGGGGAGAGCATCACCTATGGGTTGTCAATCACTCTATGGCGCTTGCGGATGAAGATAACAAGCTAACCTTTGATTTGCTCAATCGCGCAATTACTCTACTTATCTCCCACCACCCTGCATTTAGAACAAGGTTTGATGTCAAAAAAAGCAACGAATATATTGAAAGTGTAAAGGCCACCCTATCTCAAAAAATT
This sequence comes from Pseudoalteromonas sp. PS5, assembly GCF_004103255.1. Taxonomy (NCBI): domain Bacteria; kingdom Pseudomonadati; phylum Pseudomonadota; class Gammaproteobacteria; order Alteromonadales; family Pseudoalteromonadaceae; genus Pseudoalteromonas; species Pseudoalteromonas sp. PS5. The sequence continues at coordinate 4,653 of NZ_RCSQ01000214.1, read as the reverse complement.
TGCTTTGATCTATCCCATTTAGCGCTTGATCAAGTCGCGGCCTTTATCACAAAAGAAGTACAAACAATCCGTTTAACATCAAGCTTATTAAGATTATTTTATGTTAAGAAAGGTAACAGTGTATTTGTTACACTGTCACTACATCATTTGATTTTTGATGGCTTTAGTATGGAGGTTTTAGCACGACACTTAGAACGTATTATCACCGCCTTAAAAGCTGGAGCCACAACATGCCAGCTCCAAAAAGATCGTTATATCGACTTTGCTAATGCGTATTATGACTATTTTAGTCAACCCTTTAGTTCGGGTAAGTGGCAAGCCGATATTGCCTTTTGGCAGCAGGCCGCAAAGCAGCAAAGCGACAGGCTATTCCCTGTAGAGCAAGTGATGAAAGCCAATCAAGGAGATGCTCAGCGCCATACTGTCTCTACGCTCCCTAAAGGGCTCAGTGCACAAATTAGTGCTAGCGCGAAACAACTTGGAATTTCACAATCCACTACACACACAGCCGCTCTGGCAAACGCGCTGAAAACAACTTTCGAGCTTAACGAAGTTGCCATTGAGCTTTCTCAATTCAATCGCTTCAACCAGTACCTTGGTGTTTCTGCGGAAGCTATCGTGGGCTACTTAATTTCACCGGTGAATTTGCTTCTTGAATCATGCGCATTCGAGTCAATACACAGTACCGCTGTGCATATCGATACCTTTTTGGCATCTGCCCCTCACAACGCGACTGGATACTACGCATTGTCGCACTTAAATCCAGATGACAAAGTCAAATCAGCACTACCAGTATTACAACCTGCTGATTTTAGTTTCAATTACCAAGGTGAACTAAACACCTCAAGTAACCCCCATACTGTCACTAAGCTAGAAGATTGGCACACCAAGCTCAAGCACACAATTCCATTTGTTGTATCTGACGAAACAATGTCAAGCCCTTACAGTTTGTACATATCAACTTATTTCGAGCAAGGCCAGCAACATGTATTTGTCGGTTACAGCGCACTGCTATTTAACGAACAACAAATAACAACACTTATAGAAAAATATATAAACAATCTAAAAGGAATGTAGCAATGAGATATATTTATTTAATGGTATTTGCATTTTGCAATTTCGCACTTGCAAGTAGCAACAATACAGAGTTCAAACTTGAAGCATTTTACGACACTGACTTGTATCATCAGCAATTAGGGCTAACCAAAACGCAGTTTGATGCGGTAAATAGACAACTGAGTACTGTTGTAACACAGCAAAGTAGTCATACCATTGATGATGCAATTCAAATTACCTATTTAGAAAACCCACATGCTGAGCACGTCATCGCACTGGCTGCGATAAGATATTTGTCCAGCTCTCTTATCGCCAGCAAATCCCCTACACCAACATCGCTAGAACATAGCATAGTTGCACTCTATTACCTTGAACGCCTAGAAAAAGTGGCTACCCTTCATACTTGGGCACATCAGGTACGTGAAACGCTTGGCAGGCAAGTAAATCAAGTACTTGCTTACGATAGCCTTAATGTAAATGAGCAGCTTGCATCGCATACTCAGTTCCACCATGCGTTTAATGTCCAACCAGAGCAAGGCGTTGACGCCGGCAACGCACTCGTTGAAAGTTTAATTACAGATCCGGGCAATGTAATGACACTGACCCTTGTCGCTAGTTCAAGGCTTTGGCTAGGTAGTGAGGTATCATACTCTGATCCAAATACACTGTATTATTTCATCCTTACTGGCTTCTACAGTACTAGAGCTATTTTGCTATCTCATGAAATAGAGTTACAAGCCAAACAACCAACCAGTACCAAAAAAACAATGCGACTTTCTTCAATTCTTGGCGGCTGGACTACCTTAGCTAGGCGCTGGTTAGCTGGGGTACATCAAGATACGCTAAGCCGCTCATTGATAGATCAAGAGCATGAACAGTGGTTTTCAGTAAGCCCCGGATTCCATTCGATAACGCTTGCCTCCAGTTACTTTAATGAGCCTTCTCGATTTTTCAAAGGCTACGGCTATTTAATGCAAGGGTTAGGTATTTGTAACCAAGATCTGCTGTTTAGAAGCTGTGGAGATGATCCTAGATTTTCATTCAATCGCTTAGTTTTTTTAACGACTGTTATGGACTATTCGATAAAAGCTGGTGATTTTGATACTGCAAGAAACTTGCTAGGGGCAAAATTCTGGCCTGATTTTCATTGGCATGAGTGGACTCAAGGTCAAGCACAGTGGCTACTTAGAGAGCAAAACATGGAGCAGTTGTATACGCAGTGGAACAATGACGACCCGTCTGACGATACACCTTTGATCATCAGAACGAATAGGCAATGGAGCGATAATACGATGACTTGCCAGACATGCCATCAAGAACAAAATCGCAGTTGGACAGCTGAAGAAAAAGAGCGGGCACGTACCCCGGCTCCAAGTATTGAGTTCTTACAATTTTGGCCTGAAATCTCAACCAGCTGGACTGGGGATCAGAGCACTACACTAAAATGTGACAATATTAACTCGTGGCAAAGCAACAACGTTTACCGAGCGAAACAGCAAGCGGTTTATCAACATGCGTTATTTGAAGCAAAATGGTGGACTCGTAATGAAGTGCCCGCTAAATCAAAACAATATGATGTGTGGCGCTTTGTTGGTTTTTGCCAATCAGGAAGCATAAAGTAGTATGCCGTCACTATCAAAAAATAGTGAATTTCACCTTCATTGGGTTGGCGTAATGCTAACCCAAATAGGTGCATATTTTACGCTTATCGCCCTGCCATGGTTAACGCTGTCTGTTGCCAATAACAACCCAACAACCCTTGCTGTTATCATGGCGTGCTTTGGTATACCGCATAGTTTGTTTATATTGTTGGGAGGATCAATCGCAGACAAATACTCGCCTCTGCTCGTAATTAAGATATCACGCTTTGGCTTTGCGTTAAGTACACTACTGTTTGCACTAAGCTTATACCTATATGAACCATCTCTCGTGTTACTCATCTCTTTCGCACTTTTTGCGGGAGGCTTTTCCGCCCTTGGTTTTCCTGCAAATCAGTCGTTTATTCCTCGTATCGTATTACCTGAACATATTCTAAAAGCCAACGTACTGACAATGGGTAGCAGTTTTGTGATCCAAGCCTGTGCGCCTGTATTAGTGGGGTTTTCCCTGCTAGGCATAAAATCTTATTTAGAAGTTAATGGGCTATTTCGTACAGATATTGAACATCTTATTGTGGCATTCTTTCTAGATGCCATACTAGTGACACTAGCAGCATGCTGTACATTAAAAATCCGTCATCAAGATAAAGAGCAGTCTATGACATCCTCATCTGTCTTTCGATCGATGCTCAAAAGCTTTCAATATAGTTTCACACATCCAAATCTTAAAATTATTCTGTTGTATTTAATGTTGATTTCCATCCTTATTCATGGGCCGCTTTTTATCATGCTTCCTTACCTTGTTAAGGTAACTTTAAATATGGATGAATCGGCATTAAGCTATTTATTGGCAAGCCAAGGGATCGGCACCTTCATCGGTGCCACTTTAGTTGCGATATGTAAGCCAAATATGCAGAATTTAGGAAAATATATCTTAGTACTAGATTTGCTTACTGCGATTGTATTTATCCAGCTTGGTTTTCAGTCTTCACTCCTACTACTTTGCATCAGCTTAGTTGCCATTGGCTGTGCCGCAGGTTTTACTGTTGTTGCTGGTACCGCTTGGTATCAGCTAAATGTCCCAATTGAGAAACTATCAGGTGCGATTGCTCTGGTATTATTTGCTATCCATGGCTTGATCCCACTTTCTTCAATGTTGCTTGGTACTTTGTTAGATAGATTTGAAGTGTCACAGATCACAACCTTATTGGGAGTAACCACAGCGCTCATCTGTATTATTGGCTTAGCTTCAGCAAAAATTAGAAATATGGGCAAGGTTTCATCAGCGATAGCTAATCAGGCTACAAAATTAAAGGAAGTACCACATAATGCCTAAATTTTTGAACCATACCTTTCCACAGAGCACGGAGTCACACTTGTGGCTCAACCTTATACATGATAGCAATCAAATATTTGCTTCGAAGCCCAACATTTTGGGCAAACCAAAGTTTAGCTATGTCGAAATATATGAGAATACGGCTACTCTTCCTTCAAAAATCAGTGTAGAAGCGTTCACCGACTCGATTAAAATAGGCAAAGACGCGCTACTAGATTCCAGTAGTGCAGCCGCATTTCCCAATGATATTGTAAAACTTACCGCGGTAAAACGCCCCGATTACGCCTGCGGCAAAATACGTATTGGTGATAATGCCTGCCTACAAGGAACGGCTATAGTGAGTTATCAAAGTGTTGAAATTGGCGACAATGCTTTATTTGGTCCAAACGTTGTCATCATGGACTGTGATGGACACACCCTAACAAACAGAAACGCCCCAGACGAAGTCTCTAAACTCATCGTTAAACCTGTAAAAGTCGGTCACAATGTTTGGGTAGGCTATGGAGCTATCATCAATAAAGGCGTAACAATTGGAGACAATGCGGTAATCGGAGCTGGAAGTGTTGTAACAAAGGACGTGCCTGCCAACACGATGTTTGCAGGCAACCCGGCTCAGTTTATTCGACAATTAGACTAGCGACTAATTAGTCGATTCTGAATATT
>NZ_RCSQ01000213.1:0-9378 GCF_004103255.1 Pseudoalteromonas sp. PS5 | reverse complement strand
TCTTATCCCGAGCTGGGGTTATTTAAGTAGTCTATTTTGAGGCGAGAAAATTTTTTCGATAACACCGCTTCCGCGTCCTGCTCACGCCGAGGTACCTAAGTCCTGTAGGCGAGCAAAAATTTTGCTCTTTAGTTGTTCTAAATAAGAGATTTTTAACGCGGTTAGCGTCAGATTTACTCCTTAAAATTGAGCAAGTATTAAGTCAAATTGGTATAATCTCACGATTTTCTGTAAAACGCACAAAGCCCCTAGCGGGGCTTTGTTCTCCTAAAATTCGGTATCAGGTTTTAAAGATGTTGCGATTGTCCATCGCTTCTCGCCATCCGCCTAACCATTCTGATCTGTGTTCTACTTGTTGATAGGGACAATTTTCTTTCGACCGTCCGGCTAATCCAGCCTTAAATCCTTGTGAATGTGCTCTTTCTAAACGGTCTCTTTTCTGTCTCTTCATAGGTAATATCCTCACCTTTTTCTCTATCAGCTTTTGAGTGTACTGATACTGCGTAGTTCAAACTTGATTAGAACAAAACTCACTCTTACGTGTCTCCACGAACGTGATTTTGCTCATCTAACTAATAAACTAAAACTTAGATTTTATTGAGAAAAGTTAAACACTAGCCACATCATAAAAATACAGATGCGCTACTTACCGATGAGATTTGGCCAAACCCATACCTTCAATAAATCATATCTGGGGGAGTCATGCAATGATCATAATTGTAATTCTTGGGTATACAGCAGCAAAAAACATAAATTTACTTTGAATTAATCAGAAGTTGGATAGGCAAGCTAAATTTGCATTTAATTTGGGCTGGTTTTTATTGTAATTCCTGTAAAAAAACATTCATAAGATAGTCATAAAAAAAGGCCAGATAGATCCAGCCTTTTTTCAATAACTTGTATCTCAATGCAAGCATTTGCTCGGTTAAGTGCTTGGCACTTAGCTCGCCTTAATCACTTCCAACCCGCCCATATAAGGCTTTAATGCGTCAGGAACAACAATCGAACCGTCTGCTTGTTGATAGTTTTCAAGGATTGCAACCAAAGTTCTACCAACCGCTAGCCCTGAACCATTTAGTGTATGTAATAGTTCTGGTTTCTTTTCACCACTGCGACGGAAACGAGCCTGCATACGACGAGCTTGGAAATCCCACATATTTGAACAAGAAGAAATTTCTCTATATGTGTTTTGTGCAGGTAACCACACCTCTAAATCATAAGTCTTAGTTGCACCAAAGCCCATGTCGCCAGTACACAAGACTACTTTTCGATATGGTAGGTCTAATAACTGTAAGATTTGTTCTGCGTGTCCTGTAAGCTCTTCTAATGCTGCCATCGAATCTTCAGGCTTAACTAACTGCACAAGCTCAACTTTATCAAATTGATGCTGACGAATAAGTCCACGAGTATCACGACCATAGCTACCAGCTTCACTTCTAAAGCATGGTGTGTGGGCTGTCATTTTTACAGGTAGCTCTTTTTCATCATATATTACATCACGAGCGCAGTTTGTGAGCGGAACTTCTGCAGTCGGGATCAAGCTAAAGCCATCTTGATCTTCAGACAAGGCTTCAGTATGAAATAGATCTTCTGCAAATTTAGGTAGTTGACCCGTACCGAATAAGCTCGCTTTATTTACCAAATATGGTACATACATTTCTGTATAACCATTTTGCTCAGTGTGCGTGTTTAGCATCAGCTGAACAAGCGCTCGATGCATACGCGCAACGCCACCGCGCATCACGGTAAAACGTGAGCCACTTAACTTAACACCCGTTTCAAAATCTAGGCCTTTGTCCAACGCTTCACCTAGGTCAACATGATCTTTTACTTCAAAATCAAATTGCTTTGGCTCTCCCCAAATGCTGATCTCTACATTTTCAGATTCATCAGCACCTGCTGGAACATCTTCAGCTGGCAGGTTTGGTAAAGACATAGCGTAATCATTCAGCTCTGCCAATACTTTATCTTGCTCTTCTTTGGCTGCACTTAACTGATCACCAAGATTAGCAACAGCATCTAGTAACGGCTGAACATCTTCACCTTTCGCTTTGGCTTGACCAATTGCTTTGGAAGAACTGTTACGCTCGCTTTGTAATTCCTGAGTTTTGGTTTGTAGCGCCTTGCGCTTTTCTTCTAATTCAGTGATCTTAGCAACATCAAGTTCGAAACCACGCTTTTTCAAACGCGCAGCGGCTTCCTCGATGTCTTGACGAAAGTATTTAGAATCTAACATTGTTTTTTTAACCTTTTTGCATGATGAGGCAGAGACCAACCCAGGCCATAAAGATACACGCCACCACATTTAAGGTGACGTTAAACGCCATTTTCACATATTGCCCTTGTTGGAGTAGCAACAAGGAATCCATTGAGAATGTAGAAAAAGTAGTCAGCGCCCCTAAAAAGCCAATACCTATTAGCGTTTTAGCGGGTGAAACTGCAATTACTTCTTTTTCAATTAAACCGTAAAGCACACCCATCAATAATGAACCAAGAATATTAACGATCAACGTCCCAAAAGGGAATCCCTTACCTAAGAGTTTTATTGATATATCGCTGATAAAAAACCGTAACATGGCTCCCAAAGCACCACCAAGCGCAATTGTAAGGTAATTAATAAGCATCCTTACTTGTACCTCTTATTGGTACTTTGTAGATCTTGCGCTTTCAAATATTCAAGTTTTTCCGCTATTTGTTTTTCCAAGCCTCTTTGCGTAGGCTGATAGTATTGGCGCTCATGAATGGCTTCAGGAAAGTAGTTCTCTCCTGCTGCAAAGGCACCAGGCTCGTTGTGAGCGTAGCGGTATTCCTCACCAAAGCCCATTTCCTTCATTAATTTTGTCGGTGCGTTTCTAAGGTGTTCCGGCACTGGATAATTAGGGTCGTTCTGAGCGTCGTGTTTTGCTTGATTAAACGCCATATACACAGCATTACTTTTTGGGGCGCTGGCTAGATATAGCGTGGCCTGTGCTATTGCACGCTCTCCTTCGCTTGGACCTACACGATGATAAATATCCCACGCATTGAGCGCAACTTGCATGGCTCTTGGGTCAGCATTGCCAATATCTTCCGTGGCAATGGCAAGTAGCCGTCTGGCAACATATAAAGGGTCGCCCCCTCCCGCTAATATTTTACAGTACCAATAAAGTGCAGCATCAGGAGCACTGCCGCGAACGGACTTATGAAAAGCAGAGATTAGGTCGTAATAGAGGTCGCCTTTGTTGTCATAGTTTGATAGTTGACTTGGCAATACCTGCTGCAATATTGGTTCATTGACTACATAGCGATTTATATCTGGGTCAAACCCTAAGTCTATTGCCTGCTCCAGTAAATTAAGTGCTTTCCTGGCATCACCTGAGGCAGCTTTGGCTATCAGATTTAGCGCATCATGGTCGATTTCAATTGCGTGTTTGGAAAGTTGCACATCCCTGGCTAGTGCATCTTTTTGTACCTGTATTAATTCGGCTTCATCTAGGGATTGTAAAGTATATACCCGTGCTCGCGATAAAATAGCATTATTCAGTGCAAAAGATGGGTTTTCAGTGGTGGCGCCAATAAAAGTAAAGGTGCCATCTTCAATATGGGGCAAAAAGCCATCTTGCTGCGACTTATTGAATCGGTGAACCTCATCGACAAACAATAATGTTCGTTTACCAGATTGAGCAAGTCGATTTTTGGCATCAATCACCGCTTCGCGTACTTCCTTTACTCCAGCACTGACCGCTGAGAGTTGAATAAGCTCCGCATCTGCGTAATTAGCAATAATTTGTGCAAGCGTGGTCTTACCAACACCTGGTGGGCCCCAAAGAATAAGACTATGGCAGCGACCTGAGGCGATAGCTCGATACAATACAGAGCCTTTTGATAAAATATGGCTCTGGCCAACATAATGCGCTAACGCGGTTGCCGCATTCTAGCGGCCAACGGTCTAACATCTGGGGTAAAATCAAAGCCTAAACTAGTCAACGCCTGTTTGGTCGTCCACGACCACTCCCTCAGGGATAACAAATTCAAAAGTGCGCTCAGCGACCGGCACATTAACTTTGCTTTGTCTGAAATTAAATGTAGAGATTTGGCCTGAAATGTCGTTCACCGTTAATTGTGCAAGCCCCTCATTGGTAACATCAAACATCAACGCCAATTGCTCAACTTGAGAGTCAACTCTGTTCTTGGGCGTGATTAAGTACGCGTCGCCTTCGCGTTTTACCGCATACTTAGACCACTGGCTATTATCTTGCGTTGTTAACAGAACAAAAGGTGTTGTATCAATCAGTTTAGTTGTATCTAAAATCGTAACCTGTTCTGCAAAGGCATCATAATAATAGGTCGTTGTGCCACTTGAGACAAAAAGCGTATCGTCTGGCATCTCTTGCTGCCATCGGATCTTCAAAGGCTGTGCAAGTACAATGCTACCTGTGCCTGATTGTAATTCATTGCCCTCTTGATCTTTAACTACTTGCGAAAATTCGCCTTGAAAACTGGTTAAATTAGCAAGCTTGGCCTTTAGGCTCTGCATTGCGGCTTCATCGGCCCAAGCTGGTTGCATCGTTATGCTAGATAGCATCACAAGTAATGCTATTTTATTAAACTTCTTCATTAATTGGCTCCGCCTTTTACCAATACTTCTCGTGCGCCATTATGTCCAGGTGCACTCACGACACCAGACATTTCCATCTGCTCTACCAGTCGAGCAGCACGGTTATAGCCCACTCGTAACTTACGCTGAACACTCGACACTGACACTTTACCTGTTTCTATTACAAAGCCAACCGCTTCATCGTACAGCGGATCAGACTCGTCATCTCCACCTTCTGGTGCCTCTCCTGGTAGCAAGATGTCTTCCGTTGCTTCCCCACATAGGATCTCTTCGACGTAATTAGGTTTACCTCGCGCTTTCCAATCATTAACTACCGCGTGCACTTCATGGTCATCAACAAACGCGCCATGGACACGTATCGGTACACTGGTACCTGGAGGCAAATACAACATATCCCCCATACCAAGTAAATTTTCAGCGCCTTGTTGATCCAAAATAGTTCGTGAATCAATCTTGCTCGATACTTGGAAGGCCATTCGCGTTGGAATATTTGCTTTAATTAGGCCGGTAATTACATCAACCGAAGGGCGCTGTGTTGCCAGCACCAAATGTATCCCAGCAGCTCGTGCTTTTTGAGCGATACGCGCGATTAGCTCTTCCACTTTTTTACCAACAATCATCATCATGTCAGCAAATTCATCGATGACCACTACGATGCTCGGAAGCTTATCTAGCATTTCTGGCTCATCCGCCATACCATCAGTGTCTTTAAAAAGTGGGTCAACAATGGGGTGTCCCGCTTCTTTTGCTTCTTTAATCTTCTGGTTGTAACCCTTTAGATTACGCACACCAAGCGCTGACATCAGCTTATAGCGACGTTCCATTTCCCCAACGCACCAACGTAGCGCATTCGCAGCTTCTTTCATGTCAGTGACAACCTCACATAATAAATGTGGGATCCCTTCATAAACAGAAAGTTCAAGCATTTTTGGGTCTATCATGATCATGCGCACATCTTCTGGAGGAGATTTATATAGCAAGCTTAAGATCATGACATTAACGCCCACTGACTTACCAGAGCCAGTGGTACCTGCAACCAACAGGTGTGGCATTTTTGCTAAGTCTGCCACTACGGGTTGTCCAGCGATATCTTTACCTAGCACCATGGTCAGCGGTGATGGGTTTTGTTCAAATTTAGGCGCGTCTATCACTTCAGATAAACGTACAATTTCACGGTGTTTGTTAGGTAACTCCAAACCTACATAAGTCTTACCTGGTATTACCTCTACCACTCGCACACTCACCGCTGACAAAGAGCGAGCGAGATCTTTGGCAAGACCAGTAATTTTTGCAACTTTAATACCTGGTGCTAAGTCAAGTTCAAAGCGCGTTACTACAGGACCTGGATAAACTCCCACCACGCTGGCTTGGACATTAAAGTCTAACAACTTGGTTTCTACCAAACGTGAAACCTGATCAAGCTCTTCTTGTGATATTGGGTTTTTAGCTTTATCGGGCCTGTCTAGAAGTTCCAGTGACGGTAATGGGTCTGCCGGAGGCTGGGCTTCTAATAATGCTTCGAACTGCTCTTTTGCGCTCGGTGGTGGCTGATACCCTTTTGTGCTCGTTGTTTCACTGTTTTTTGTTTTGAGTGGCCGTGCTGGGGATACAACCTTAGTTTCATGAACCGGCGCTTCGTCGAGCGCATTAAGCGCAGCTACGGTATCTAATGGTTCATCCTCAATTGCGGAAAAATTAATCTCTTGCTCCAAGATATCGTCAAGCTCATCGAAAACGCATGGCTCTTGCTTAGGTGCCGCTTCTGTAACTGTGTCTGAGGCTGAGGTTTGAATCGCTGTATCGTTGGTTTTTCTGAACAATTTATCTTTTAATTTGCCAAGACCACTTGGTGTCTCTTCATCATTTGTTGACTCCTGGTGGATAATGTCATCGTTTAAGACAGGCTCCATGGCATCACCAAGACCTTCACTGATTTTCGGTTCATCAACAGGCGCGCTAGCCGTTGATAATTCCGGCTCAGCTTTTACAGTATCCAGTTTATCTGCTGGTTGCTCATCTTTAGTGGTAAGCTTGTTTACCAACCAGCGTAGCCCAGCGACGACTTTTTCTCCAAGATAATCAACAAACTCCACCCAAGAAACACCGGTAAGTAATGTCATACCCGCAAAGAAAAAACATAACAGTAATATAGAGGTTCCCGTAAAATTAAAAGCAGGCATCATGGCGCCGGCGACAACATCCCCTACTACACCGCCAGATGAAAAGTTGTAGATATCATCAAAATTAATACTGCTAATGGCACTTGCTGAGGTGATGAAAAGTGTCGCACCAATAAGGCGTAGCCCAAGGGTTGTATAATCTAGCTGAAGGAGCTTATGTGGCTTTTTAAACAGTAAATAGCCAAGAAATTGCACTGCTGCGGGGATCAAAAATGCCAGCCACCCAAAACTCAGCAACAAAATATCTGCTAACCATGCACCAGCAGCACCGGTTATATTATTTACTTTTACGTATTCGCCGGATTGAGTCCAAGCAGGATCTGCTGGGTCGAAGCTTATCAACGCACACAACATAAATATTGCTGCTGCCGTGCTTACAATCAGACCTGTCTCTAAGAGGCGTTGCACACCATTTAAGCGCATTGTAATTAAACCTTTTTTTTGTTTCTTTTCTGGGCATATCAAGCCCAAAATGTCAGCAAATTAGTGATTTGCGTTAGTATTGCTGTATATACTTACACCTTACCAAGAAATACCTCAAGGTGCACAAGGTTTTATTACTTCTCCTTCCTCTCCTTTTACTTCTTCCATCACTACAAAAGTACGGCTCTCACTTATATTTGGCAATTTAAGGAGTATCTCACCTAATACCCCACGGTATTCAGACATATCGGTTACGCGTGTTTTAAGTAAGTAGTCAAAGCTACCAGAAACCAAATGACATTCTATGATCTCGTCATGTTGCTTCACCGCTTGATTAAATCTATCAAACACATCTGGTGAATTTTTATTCACTGTCACTTCCACGAACACTAAAAGCCCTTGCCCGAGTTTAGCAGGATCAACTACGGCTTTATAACCGCGTATAAAACCTTCGCGTTCTAACTTTTTGACCCGCTCTAGGCAAGGTGTTGCGCTTAAACCAATGCGTTTTGCTAATTCTACGTTAGAAATTCTGCCATCTTTTTGAAGTTCGACTAAAATCTTTCTGTCGATTCTGTCTAGTTGTTGGTGCATAAGGTAGTTTTTTATCCTAAATAGTTTGTTATTTTAGAGTATATCACTACCTTTAAATATTAAAACAGTGAGACACACTGGCTATAGGTAAATATAATAGTCAAAAATTTTACTCCGTTCTTATTTTGAGGCGAATATTATGATTATTGGTGTACCTAAAGAGATAAAAAATCACGAATACCGCGTTGGTATGGTTCCTGCGAGCGTTCGTGAACTAATCAATCACGGTCACGAAGTTGTTGTTGAAACCAATGCTGGTATCGGCATTGGTTTTACTGACGAAGATTATGTTCAGGTTGGTGCTAAAATTTTAGGCACTGCAGCTGAAGTATTTGCAACAGCAGATATGATTGTTAAGGTTAAAGAACCTCAAGCTGTTGAGCGTGCGATGTTACGTGAAGACCAGATTCTATTCACATACCTTCACCTTGCACCAGACCTTCCTCAAACTGAAGATCTAGTTAAGAGCGGTGCAATCTGTATTGCCTACGAGACAGTAACTGACACACGCGGTGGTCTTCCACTACTAGCACCAATGTCTGAAGTGGCTGGTCGTATGTCTATCCAAGCAGGTGCTCAAGCGCTTGAAAAATCACGTGAAGGTCGTGGTATGCTACTTGGTGGTGTACCGGGCGTTGAACCCGCTAAAGTTGTTGTGATCGGCGGTGGTATGGTTGGCCGTAACGCAGCACAAATGGCGGTAGGTCTAGGTGCAGACGTTACTATCCTTGACCGTAGCATCGACGTACTACGTTCACTAAATGCACAGTTTGGTAGCCAAGCTAAAGTTATTTATTCTACTGCTGATGCACTAGAGAAGCACGTATTAGAAGCTGACCTTGTAATTGGTGGCGTACTAATTCCTGGCGCAGCAGCTCCTAAGCTTGTGACTGCTGAACACATCAAAGCAATGAAGCCTGGTGCAGCAATTGTTGACGTAGCTATCGACCAAGGCGGTTGTATTGCGACGTCTAAAGCGACAACACACGCAGAGCCTACTTATATTGTTGATGACGTAGTTCACTACTGTGTAGCTAATATGCCTGGTGCAGTACCTCGCACTTCAACATTCGCGCTAAATAACGCAACGCTTCCTTACATCATCAAGCTTGCAAACTTGGGTTACAAAGAAGCGTTACTAAATGACAAGCACTTCATGGACGGCTTAAACGTTCTAAAAGGTCAGGTAACGTGTAAAGAAGTAGCTGAAGGCTTCAACATGGAATATGTTGACCCACGTACGGCACTTGAAAACGCTTAATCGCGATTGATACAACACACCTTAAAACACCACTTATCTTCGGATCTGTGGTGTTTTTTATTGTCATTTTCCCAACCCCCTGTCATTCGTTCCAATTAAAAGAATAAAAACTTTGAAGTAGAAGCTAACCGGCGTCTTGCTCTATGTGCTTATCTGGGTTTTCTATTTTTACTAGTCACAAGAGCACACAATCTTGCACACCTGCTAAATTACCAACGTCCTCTCGCAAAGCTTATACCAATTTGACTTAATACTTGCTCAATTTGAAGGAGTAAATCTGACGCTAACAGCGTTAAAAATTTTTCATTTAGAACAACTAAATA
>NZ_RCSQ01000212.1:0-12735 GCF_004103255.1 Pseudoalteromonas sp. PS5 | reverse complement strand
AACAACTAAATAGCAAAATTTTTGCCTAGTTATCGACAAGATTTTCTCGCCTCAAAATAGACCACTTAATTAAGAAAATTGGTATTAAAAAAGCCAGTACATTTCTTCTCAAAATCTCAGAGTAATAAATTGGTTTTATATAAACCACAATGCCACCAAACATCAGGTACAGCTCATTCCTTTGGTGGTTGCGATATTACTGCATGTATAATCCGCCATTAAGAGAGAGTGTCTCTCCTGTGATATAACTCGCCTGTTTTGATGCCAAATAGGCTACCGCAGCGGCAACTTCGTCAGGAGTCGCCAGCCTTTGCATGGGCACTTGTGCTTTTATGCTGTTCAATACATCTTCACGCATAGCGCTTACCATGGGCGTTTCTGTATAGCCAGGTGCAACAGCATTGACGGTAACACCACTTCTAGCACCTTCGTAGGCTAGGGCTTTAGTAAAGCCAATCATGCCGGCTTTAGCGGCAGAATAGTTTGTTTGACCAAACTGGCCTTTTAGTCCATTTACGCTAGAGATGTTTATGATACGACCTTGGCGGCTGGCACACATTGCAGAAAAAACAGGATTTGTCATATTAAACAAAGAGTTTAGGTTAGTGTTTATGACTTCGCTCCACTGCGTATGTGTCATCTTCTTAAATGCAGAATCTCTGGTAATACCCGCGTTATTGACCAGTAAGTCTATGTTGCCAAACTCTTGTAACACTTGCGTCATCGCAGTGTGGCAGTGTTCAGCATTGGTGACGTCTAAAAATAACGGCTTTACGTTTACTGGGTTGATTTGCAAAGTATTAAGCCAATTATCAAAGTCAGCCTCATTGCGTCTTTCGCTCGCAACGGCGATAACAAAAAAGTCTTTTTCAATGAGTGTTTTTGTAATAGCAGAACCAATACCACCAAAGGCACCGGTAACTACTGCAATATGCTTGTTTTCCATAACGCTCCCGCGAAAAAAGAGGCTATACCAACATACTTCCTAGCCGAGTTAGCTTAACTATCATTTTTGCGCGCTTTTATGACAAATTAGTCGCGAGTTTGTGTCAGTTTGAAGACAGTGGAAACTAAATTAGGAACGAAAATTTAAATAGCCCGAACGTGGGGTAAAAGTGAGCTAGTCAGCTAAAACACCTAAGCGCAAAAGGCGTAATAGCTGCTAGAGAACAAGTTACTACCCCTAGTTCAGGGTAAATAGTCTTAAGTTTATTTTTGATTGACCGATAAAGTAAAACGGAGCTGCGAATAAACGGGGCACAAGGAGATCTAACATTAATTACTTACCCCTGCCGTCAGCATCAAATTAATCGTATTGATCCCAAGGAGTGAAAATGGATATTCGAATACATCAGGGAAGCTTATTACCAAGAGTACCTGACGTTATGTCTAAATCATCAGCTGCATCTCAACCTGTGTCACAAAACGCTCAGTCATTACCTCAAAGTGAAGTTGAAAATGAGAATGAGCAAGATCAGCGTGTGGTGCTCTCAAAGGAGCTTGATGAAGAGGCAACGGGTTATAAGGAAGATAATCCAGTCTTTAAAGAAGACTACGAAAACTTAGAAAAAGCGATGGATCTTATTCAAGCGCAAATTCATACATTGCAAGAGCGTATTGATAAGCTGATGCAATCCCGAGAACAGCGTTTTATGAAAATAAACCACCAACAAGATATTACGCCCGATGACGGAGCCGTTATTGCAGAGCATGTCGGCAGCAAAAAGTATCGTGATAATACGGTGACCGATGAAGTAAAAGAACTTGAGAAGCAACTATCAGAGTTAAAAGGGCAAGAAGCGCAGCTGCGTACTCAGATGTTAAAGGCGATTTTGGCAGAGCGAGAGCGGTTAGAAGAGCTCAAAAGTAAGGGTAAACTGTAAAGTACAGCGAAAAGCTCCCTGCTACTAGTGAATTATTGAAAGTGAATCAGCCTTGCCAACTAGAGACAAGAACTTGGGCATATAAGAGCAGGACTATCCTCAAAATGCCCTAAAGTGAGAAAGAAATAAGCTAATGTATAGTAGCTTACCCCCAAATCTTACCGTTTAAATGAGTGGGTCTATTAGACTCGCCTGACAGGCCGCTTTAAGCGCATAGGTGATGGTTGTGAATGCTACCGCAACTCAACAAAGTGGCCGTTCAACCAACTCATTTTTGCCCCAAAACCACTTAACGTAAATACTCTAGAATCTCGTCCATTTTCTAAAGTTAAGGTGACTTTTAATAAGGAGGTCATCATGAATACAGAAATCAATTCCAATGCAACTGGAGTAAAACGCCCATTTAAACTTGAAGAAATCTGGCGTATTAGAACTAGGCTAGAAATTAAGAATAACTTGATGCAACTTGTTCTACTAAATTTAGCTATTGATAGTAAGTTGAGGTCTTGTGATTTGTTGTCTCTGAGAGTCAGAGACGTCGCCACTACTGATCATATATTTGAACGAGTTCAATGGACACAGAAGAAAACAGGTACTGAAGTTCAATTTGAAATAACACCTAGAACCCAACAGTCCATTAGTCGCTGGGTTCAGAACAAAGTTTTACAACCAAACGATTATTTGTTTTTCAGTTTGCGTCGCGCGAATCAACCAATCAGCTATTCATATTACAGCTCTATCATTAGAAACTGGGCTGTTCAGTTAGGACTTGATTCTGACTTATATGGTACTCACTCTATGAGAAGAACTAAGGCTACTTTAGTATCAAAATTTCAAGAGAAACCGATTGTTAGCTCTACTCGCAGCTTATTCTTGCTGCCTCTATTCCAATTTGATAGTCGAAGTTGAAAACAATTATACAATCGTCAGTAGATGACATATCGGGATGTTTATCTTAGCTTTGCTTGAACAATGTGGGGCTTTTTGAGTTAGGATTATCGTGAGTTAATAACTTAAAAAATTTGCTATTTGTCAACACTGTATTAGATTCTATCTATAGAGCTTATTTATCGGGGAATAATGAAAATGAAACGCTTTAAGTACACTATTGGTCTTATTTCAGCCTTACTTTTATCCTCTACAGCCTTTGCAACAAAATTGACTACAGATGTAGAAAGAAAGGTAACAAGCTCTAATATTATAAAGCCTGTAAACGTAGAGGAGTTTTTGGAATTATTTGACGAGTATGAAGAACTTGTAATTGTAGATTCAAGAACTAAAAAAGACAGAAGTGGTGGGTTTGTAGAAGGCTCTCTATCCTTACCTGATACGGAAACAACACCAGCAGAGCTTGCTAAGATAATACCATCAAAGGGAACTCCTGTTTTATTCTATTGCAATGGTGTTAAATGTGGCCGAAGCGCAATAGCGGCACTTATCGCAGAAGAAGCAGGCTATACGAAGATATTTTGGTTTAAAGGTGGTTGGGAGGCTTGGGTCAATAATGGTATGCCTGTAGCCAATTAGAAAATGAAGCTAATTCAAAGGTTGGCAAAACATTCAAATAGTCAAAATCAATAGTATTTTCATCAAATTAGGTTGGCTATTTAAAATACATAGGATAAAACTCAGGGTATTCTTTTGATTCGAATCCATAATATCTCTACTCGATTATTGATTAGCGTGGTAATAGCTATTTTTGCAGTATTAACAATAGTTGGTATGTTTATCACTGCTGGTATATACAAAGACCAAGCATTCGACTCAAAGTTACAGGTTTCTTCTAGGTTTATTGATTTCACATCTCAACAATCAGTAAAAGAGCTTTCTGCTATTTCAAATCAGTTGGCAAAAGAACTAGCCTCCGACAGAGAGCTTCGAAAATTGTTCAGCAAAACACTAAAAGACCGATCTCAATCAGATAATTTGAGCGACTTACTTAACGATTCGTTTGAGCGAAGGTTTCATACAGCTGGGTTGGTAAATATTTCCAAAATTAAGGTATATGACACTGAGTTTAACTTTATAGCAGCTAGTACCGAAGGGGATGCTATGGAGCCAACTATGAATGCAGGTTTAAAATCAATTTTGAACAAACGTGAAGGAAAAGATAAGTTAAAAAAACACTTTTACTTTTGGAATAACGATGGAAAGCCTTACTACTCTGCTGTTTTCCCGCTTGGTGGTTTACGTATTAAGGGTTATGGCGAGATTATAGTCGATCCGGTTCACAATTTAAAAAATATGGAAGTCCAATTAGACTCTGCGGTTTCGATCCTTTCTGTGAATGGTAAAGAACTCTTCAAGTCTAAGGCTTGGCCCACTAATTTAACTGGTTATCTGGTCGCGGAGTATAAAGAGATAAATGAGAGCAATGAGCAAGTCTTGGTGATAAAGTCAGCTTTTGACAGTACGGGGTTAATTTCTGAAATGGGCGAAACTAGAAACTCTATTTTGGCCTTTTATACGCTGTTAGGATCTGTGTTTATTTTTGTTTCTAGTAAATATTTGAAGAAAACACTATTTCAACCAATGGAAACGATGGTTTCGGACATGGAAGCTGTTGCAAGTGGTGATTTATCGGTAAATATTGACAACTACGGTGTAAAAGAAGCCCATAACTTAAGCAATAACTTAGAGTTATTGGTTGAAAAATTGGCGGAAAACATAATGATTATCAAAAGCAACTCTGATTTACTTTTGTCATCATCAAATGAACTGCTACAAGCAACACAAAAAACTCAAGATGGTACGACTGAACAGCAAGAACAAACTGTTCTCGTTGCGGCAGCTATGGAGGAAATGAACGCTACCGTGACTGATGTAGCAGCTAGTACATCGCAAGCTTCTTCTTCAGCACAAGAATCATTAGACAAGTGTTCAGATGGTTTGATTAGTGTAAAAAGTGTTGTCAAAACCGTGCATATGTTGTCTTCAAATATATTAGAGTCTGAAACGAAGATAAAAAGGCTAAGCGAAGAAACACAAGATATTAGTGGTATTTTGGACGTGATTTCTGGAATTTCTGCTCAAACAAATTTGTTGGCGTTGAATGCTGCGATTGAAGCGGCCAGAGCAGGTGAAGCTGGCAGAGGATTTGCGGTTGTAGCCGACGAAGTTCGTTCACTGGCAAATTCTACTAACGAAGCAGCAAATGATATTAGAGAAAGGGTAGAAAAGCTTCAACAAGGTGCACTTAGTGCTGTAGATAGCATGAATGAGAGCAGAAACTCTTCAGATCAAGCAGTAAAAGAAAGTGAAGAAACAGGCTCATCTATTAGTTTAGTATCAGAATCTGTAAGCTTCATGAATGATGTAAATATGCAAATAGCCACCGCAGCAGAAGAACAAACGGCTGTAGTAACGGAAATTAATCAGAATATTGTCAACATAAAAGACATAAGTGACAGTAATCTCAGCTTAGCAGACGATACTGCTGCACAGTCCAGGGAACTGGTGAAAATAGCTCAAGCTCTTAGAGAGTCAGTGAAATACTTCAAGCTTTATTAGTTAATAATCTAAAAAAATTAAATTAATGACTGACTCAGCCAAACTCATTTTTGTCCAAATACGAGTTGAGTGAGTGTCTAATATCGCAATTAGATTTAAGATATTAACTTGCTGCTGAGCAGCCGAGTTTGGCACGATGCAACTGTAAGATATACTCCTTAAAATTGAGTAAGTATTAAGATGAACTGGTATAAGCTCGTTCGTTTTTTGCCAGCCTTAAGCAGGGTTATCTTTATCATTCGCCCCCACTTATCGTTAGATCATGTATCGTGGCTACTTTGGCGTGCGTTTAATCCTTCTCTTTAAGTTTGAGACATTGAGTTGCTGGATAATGATATCTATAAAGTGAGCTTGCTCTGCTGTGAGGTTGAAGGGTAATGCTTTAAACCTAAATTCATCACTAAACCCCAGTAATATAGCCTGTTTGAAATAGCGCTTGGCCTTAACATTGTGTTGATGGTAAAGGCTAATAAGACCAAGGCTAAATACTAACTCAGGATCTTGGTTACCAGCTTCAATGAGAGTGAGGATGTCATTTTGGTATCTGTTTATCAATTTAGGCTGAGCGGTGAGTAATGATAAATATAATCGGCTAAATAAAGCATATTTCCCTTGTTTTTCAACAGTCAGCGATAAAGTGTCAACGGCTTGTTTATGATGGTATTCACTAAGATAAGAAAGGGCGGTGAACCAATTTAGCGCTTGAGAATGTGAAGCGGTGCTGGCTAATACATTAAGTTGTTGAGTCGCTGTTTTATGTTTTCCTTGTTGCTGCAAAAGCTTTATGTATTCCAGTTGCACCCAAGGAGATGCTTTTACCGTGGGACTTACATTGTTATAAACGTTTTCAAACCAGTGATTCATATACATTTTGCGTAGGCAGTTGAGATAGGTAGCAACGATCTTTGGTTCGCTAGAGGAGCTTTCGTAGGCTTGACGTGCTAACGGGTAGGCATTAATGGTATTACCTTGTGACAAGTAGGACTTGGCTAAGTTTGCTTTAAGTAAAGGCCAGTCAGGCGTATCAGCGACCATGTCTGTGAGTTGCTGTTGTGCCAGACTATAGCGACCTTGTAGCGCATGGGCTTGAGCTTGAAGTCGCTGCGCTGATGGGCTGGTAGGGGTTAAATCAAGCGCTTTTTTTGCATTTATTAAACTTTGTTCGAGGGCATCTCCAGTTTGATTATATAATTTATAGTCATCCAGTAATGCTTGGCTTAAGCCTTTATAACTTTCAATTACAGCTGGCGAGGTATTAATGCTTTGCTGATACAGCGTGATGGCACGTAAATTATCTTCTGCGGTTTCCTGCGCAACATGTTGCTGCGCCACACTCAGCACCATAACAGTGTTTTCTGCATGCTTTGATGAGGTGAGGGAGTATTGATAAATTCCTAACGCGCAGAGTAGGGCAAAACTAATTGCTGACACCGTGATAATCGAAAACCGTTTTGTGGTCGGCACCAGTGGCTGGTGATTTACTTTCTCTACAGTTGCACTAAGGCGGTATCCAAAGCTGCGTTCAGACACAATATACTCTGGCTGGATGGCATCATCGTTAAGCTGTTTTCTTAATCTCGCTATTTGTTTTTTTATTGCATCATGGGTCACTATTCGCCCAAGCCATACCTGCTGTTCTAGTTGCTGATAAGTCACAAGGTTGGGTGCATGTTCAATTAAGGTGAGTAATAATCTATGGCTCAGAGGTGTCAGTGTGTGACAGGTTTCATTATGGCTGATGGTGCGTGAACTGACATCAAAATGCCATTTTTGATTCAATTGATACTGCAATTTATAAATCCTATTTTTATTATTTTATTGATTTAAAAGCTTTTAATTTTTATGTCACTTAAAGTCACTCAAGCACACTAGCAAGCCAACAACAGATCCGTAGAGTAAGGTGTGTCATCATAATAAACAAGGATTTACATGAAAGTACTCGTTAATTTACTGTTGTTTTTGTATTTATTTTCCCTGTCTGCTGATGCAGCAGAGCCGTTACAACAGAAGCTAGATAGTTATATCGCGCAGTATCATCAGATTAAAGAGTTCGATGGTGCGGTTTTGATTGCGCAAGGGTCAGACATTTTGTTACAGCAGGGTTATGGATTTGCCAATATTGAGTGGCAAATAGCAAACCAGCCCAGTACTAAATTTAAGCTTGCATCGGTGACAAAACAGTTTACGGCTGTTTTGGTTTTACAACAGGTGGAGCAAGGTCGTATTAACCTCGATGCCAATATTGTTAGCTATCTGCCGGAATATCGAAAAGATACTGGAAGGCAAATTACCATACGGCAATTACTTAATCATACGTCGGGTCTTCCTGATGTATTTAGACACCCAGAGTTTCGTCGAGTACAAGGTTATAACCCTTACCACAGAGATGAATTTATCAAGATATTCTGTTCGGGTGATTTACGGTTTAAGCCAGGCTCGGCATTTCGTTACAGCAATGCCGGTTACACCATACTTGGGCGGATCCTTGAACGTGTGACAGGAAAAAGTTACTGGCAACTACTTGAAACGCACATATTGATGCCACTTGATATGAAAGATACAGGATTTGCCGACCATAAGAAATTGATTAAAGGCCTAGCTAGTGGTTACGATACGACGCTAGCGGGCGTAAAACACGCGGACTTTATAGATATGAGCGTGCCTTTTTCAGCAGGTGCAATGTACTCAACAGTACAAGATATGTATAAATGGGACCGTGCGCTTTATCACGACAAGTTATTATCCCCGGAGTTAAAGTCATTGTTGTTTATCCCCTCTAAGCATAGAAATTATGGCTTTGGTTGGGAAATAAACGAACAAGAGGTAGCTAGCCAAACGAGAACACTGGTTCATCACAGTGGCGGAATTCCCGGGTTTGGCACAAAGATCACAAGAGTGCTGGAAGACCAAACCGTGATCATTTTGTTTGACAATACAGGTGGTGCACCGCTTACAGATATGGTGAACGGTTTACTTGATATACTCGCGGGTAAAGCAGTGCAAGTTCCAAGGTTAAGTGCTGAACGAACGCTGTTTGCAACCATTATTGCACAAGGTGTTGCAGCAGCAGTAAAAAGTTATCAGCAACAAGTGCATGAAGGGCTGGGGTTTAGCGAGCGCCGACTAAACCGTTTCGGCTATCAATTACTCGAAGTTGGTGCTTACCATGCTGCTATCGAGTTTTTTAAGGTAAATGTTGCTGCACATCCAAAAAGTGTGAACACCTATGACAGCCTTGCAGAAGCGCATCTCAAGCAGGGAGATAAGAAAAGTGCACGTGTTGTTTATCAACAATTATTGCAATTAGACAGCCAACATGAAACGGCGAGGGCATTTTTAGACTCCAATCGTGGCGCCCAGCAATTGCCTTAGCTAAGCGCGACGATGGTTTGAGCAGATGAGTGACCTTAGAGCGTAAATTTATCTACTTGTGCTTTAAGGTCATGAGCAAGTTTACTCATTTCATTACATGCAGTGGCCGTTTGGTTTGCACCTTCGGTCATTTCAACCGCTGAACAGTTGATTGTCTCAATATTTTTGTTCAGCTCTTCTGAAACGACGGATTGTTGATGGCAGGCAGAAGCGATTTGTGTGCTCATGGCAGCAATACTGTCTATTTGGCTTTCAATTTGTTGGATCATGTTACCTGCGACTTCTGACTGCTCTACACAAAGTGCTATTCCTTGTTCACAGCTTTTGGTCGCGATACCCGTTTCTTTTGACTTGGTTTGTAGATCATTAACAATCTCTACAATTTGTGTGGTGGAATCCTGTGTTCTTTGTGCAAGCGAACGCACCTCATCGGCGACAACGGCAAAACCTCGACCTTGCGCCCCAGCACGGGCGGCCTCAATTGCAGCATTTAAAGCCAATAAATTGGTTTGCTCTGCAATTTCTCGGATCACATCAACGACTACATTGATATTGTGAGAGTTCTTTTCAAGGTTATTGGCAAGCTCACCAGCTGAGGAAACGGTTTCTGCAACGTCTGAAATATGACTAATATTGGATTTAAGGGCACTGCTACCTTCTTTGGCTTTATCACTCGCTTGAGTTGCTGACTCAGCCCCCATTTCTGTACTTTTAGCCACTTCACTGATCGCAGCTTGCATTTGAGTCATTGCTGAGGCGACCGATTGTAATTCATTTTGCTGCGTATTCATGCCTTGTGCGTTTTGATAGGAAATAGCATTTACTTCTTCGACCGCAGCGGTTAGTTGAATTGCAGAGTCATTAATCATGGTGATTAAGGCATGTAGTTGCGCACGCATTTTTTCTAAAGACTGAGTCAGCAAGCCCAGTTCGTTGTTACCGAGATCTTCAAGTACAATCGCGTGGTTTAGCTCGCCTCGAGCAATCTTACTTGCAAGTGAAACTGATACCGCTAACGGTGTTTTAATAGCCTTACTCAGCGCTAAACAAATCAGAACAATAGTTATTGCGATTAATAGGCCTGAGATAGCGAGTGTAAATAAAGAACTTTTTACAGCGGCAATAGCCTTGCGCTCAGACTGCTCTACGCTCTTATTATTCAGTGCTTCAAGCTCGGTTAGCTCTGACATGGCTTTAGCAAAAAGTGGGTAGCTATCTAAAATTATACGGTTTGCTTCGGTAGCGTTCCCACTTAAAATTAAACTTTCATAATGATATGTAGCGTCAGCATATCGTTGCCAAGCATAGATAAACTCATTAAAGAGTGCTTTTTCTTCCGCACTAACAGGCAATGATTTATATAAATTAATCTTATCATTTAATGACCTTTTAAGGTCTCTTAGGATCTCTAGCCATTCACTAACCAATTCATTTTCTGGGTTTAAAGCCGTACTAAACTCATCCTTTCTTATTGTAGACAAATCAATCTTTATATTCTTGACTGTCTCTACAGAAGGAATACTCGTTCTGACAATGTAGTTCAGGTTAGCGTTTATTTCATTCATGCCCTTGTAGCTCAAAAGGCCCACGGTAACGAAAATGATAAAGACAGAGGTGAAACTTAAAACTATTTGATTTGCGATAGAGAGTTTTTTTACATTCATTAGTACAGCTCAATAAACCCATTTGCTTATGTTGAAATTTGATTTTGGATTATATTTTAATCTTTATAAAAATATGAAATTAAATCTTTTTTGCGAATGTTTTAAGTTTGTTCCTTTTGTTGATAAAAGCCTAAATTAAGCGTGGGTTTTTATGCGCAGTTTTGAACTAATTCTTCGAGTAATAAAAAGTAAACTGCTTTTACTTTGGGGTTTTTCTACATTTTTTATTGTTTTACTTTAATGCTAAGCAATCTTTTAAGTGAAAAATTGAATGAAAATTCATGAGGTGATAAATGTTAAAAAACATATGTAAAGGCTAAATTGGTAAACAAAAAAGTGTCAACTTAGTTGGATTCTGAGCTGACCGCTGATTTAACTCATCTGGATGTTAGTGAGGAGGCAAGTTAACGCATTGATTTTTTTATTTATCTTAAATTACATTTTTGATCTTTGGTATTTCAGTGAGTTAACGACTGATCTTGAGCTAAAATTCTCAAGTATTGATAATGTGTTTTACAGTATTACCTGAAAATCTTTATAAACATTAGTAAATTGTGTGGCATTACATTTTATTACGGTATGTCATGGTAGAAATGATAGCGATAAAGAGGATTGCGATGAAAAAATTGATTATTGGCCTACTCATTTTTGTAAGTAGTGCCTGTTTGGCTCAGTCAACAGACAAAATCACACAGTATCAGCTGTTAGTGAATCAGATGTCTATTTCACCATTTACCATTATTGATGTGAGAAGCGCAGCCGAGTTTAGCGACGGACATATCAAAGGTGCTATTAATATACCGTTTGATGAAATTAACCAACACCAAGAGACACTCTCAAAGCTGCGTGGTGACACTTTGGTGGTGTATTGTCGCTCAGGACGCCGTGCTGGTATTTTTATTGAGGAGCTGCTGCCAAAAGGATATAAATTGAAGCATTTAGAGGGAGATATGCAAAAATGGCAGGCATCGTCTATGCCGATTGTGAACTAACACCTTTTCAGCGCTAGGGCTCATCTCAACTGCAATAAATATGAAGGCCAATCCTTATGGCTACCTGTGGTAGCCATAAAACAAGGTTGCGTTTGGTACAGCTGTTAGTTTAAAGTACCATACGATTTATATATGATTCATAGTTGGTTTATATTGTGGGTATAGTCAAAATCTCAGATGAATTACATGATGAAGTACGTGAGGCAAGCACGGTTATGTCTCGTTCAATCAATGCACAAGCAGAGTTTTGGATAAAAGTAGGGCGTCTGGCTGAGGAAAACCCCACCATGACATTTATTGAAATCATTGCAGCAGAAAGGCAACGCGTTAAGGCGCGAGAATACCAAGGGAAGTAGTATGCAGCAGGTAACAATCAAAACAGCCGATGAAATTGATCTGATGCGTGAAAGTAGCAGTTTACTTACGCGAGTGTTTGACTATATCGATAGCTGGATTGAGCCCGGTATTTCTACGCTGGAGATTAATGACAGAGTACACAACTTTATTGTGGATAAGCTAAATGCACGTCCGGCAAGTTTAGGTCAATATGGTTATCAATTTGTGCTCAATAGTTCAGTGAACGAGGTTGTGTGCCATGGCGTACCGAGTAAATCGCAACTGCTGAAATCATCAGATATCGTGAACATCGATATTACTTTAGAGAAAAATGGCTTTATCAGTGACTCCAGCAAAATGTATGTGATGCCTGAAGCGCTGTTACCGGCTAGAAGACTCGTTGAAACAACCTACCAAGCCATGTGGGCTGGGATCCGCATAGTAAAACCTGGCGCTAAGCTTGGCGATATTGGTGCGGCGATCCAGCGCGTTGCAGAGCAAGCAGGGTATAGTGTGGTGCGAGAATACTGCGGCCACGGCATTGGTAAAGAAATGCACGAAGGCCCCAATGTTTTACACTACGGTAAGCCAAATACAGGCATGGCGCTAAAACCGGGGATGACCTTTACCATAGAGCCGATGATCAACCAAGGCAATGCTAAAATTAAAACCAAGAAAGACGGTTGGACGGTAGTGACACGAGATAAAAAACTCTCAGCACAATGGGAGCATACCGTACTGGTAACCGAGCAAGGCTATGAAGTATTGACACTTAGAGCAGAGGAAGTGTAAGCCACGGGCGTGCTTACACTTGTATCAATTAATCTTAATACTTGCTCAATTTGAAAGAACAAACCTGACGCTAACATTTTGCCATGCCTATCGCGTAGATACCTTGGCGATAGTAGGGTGCGGCAGCGGTGTTATCGACAAGGTTTTCTCGCCTCAAAATAGATTACTTAGTCGCCCCTGAAACCA
>NZ_RCSQ01000211.1:0-18434 GCF_004103255.1 Pseudoalteromonas sp. PS5 | reverse complement strand
AAAAAACCAATACAGAAAAATGGATACGAAAAAAATAAAGCATTTCGATGAAACCAATTTAAGTTGAAAAAGTTATCTAGCCTACTCCCTTCAAAATAATGATAATTTCCTAAGTATTGGATCAGTATTCCTAGTGCGGCAGTGACAACAATCGTCATAACCAAAACAGCAGATGAAAATCGTTGCAATGCGCATAGTAATAACGCTGCTCCCAACATTCCCGCGATATACCACAAATGATGGTAACCAACGATGATGTTTTTGATTAGCTCAATAATATCTTTTAACGAAAAACTCGGTAATGAAAACCAAAAATAGGAATAAAATAGCATCCACACTGCATACAGAATAAAGACTCGCTTCAACCACGTGGTTTGCCTTCCTTTAGCTAAAACAGGAAAAAAGTAAAACCCGTTAATGATCAAAAATACGGGGACTGCAATTCTAAATACACCTTGAACTGTAAGGTATGATCCCAACGCTGATATTTCACTTAAAAAGCCAGCATGTAAACCAACAACCATAAAAGCCATTGATAGTTTCAGCATATCGAGAGAAACATTTCTATCCATAAATTATACTTACTTTCCTCTTACATAGATGATGGAAGCATTTTATCAAAAAATAAGCTGCAAAAGTTCACTCAGAATCCAAATTTAGGTTCAACAGCGGTTTTTAGGTTGGGAAGCTTTGTTGAGCTACTTTTAGCTATGGAGCAGACATATAACAATTGGCTCTTTTGATATAGTTGTTGGCTAGCCAATACAACCGTTAATTGCAACACCCTGCGTAACGACACCACTTTCACGCCAACACGTCATGGCGGCAGACCACTGATTTTATATGGCTTTACCTCTTGCCAGTACTGGCGTGACGTCAGCTTCTGATAAAGGAGGACATAGGTGGTTTCCTTGGATAAGGTGACACCCAGCAAGGTTTAATGATTTTGCTTGTATCGGTGTTTCAACCCCCACAGCTGTACTCTCGATCCCAAGTGTTGTCGCTATTTGGACAATCACTTTGATTAGGTTATTCTGTGAAGTTAAAGACTCTGATGAAGCCAGAAACGCCGGTGGGATTTTTACTGCGTCGAATACAAAATCCTGTAGGTACAGCATGTTAGCATGACCAATACCAAAGTGATCAATCGCAATACGAATCCCAGTTTGTTCTAGCTGCTGTAGAATGGCTGGTGCTGTCTCAATTAAGTCAATGATGTCTACTTCTTTAATTTCTATCTCAACTTGACGATACGCTATTTTATACTGTGCAATCTGTGCTAAAAACTGCTTCATCAACACTTGATCCGTTAATTCCACCAAAGAAAAGTTAAACGTGATAATTAGATTTTCAAAGGTATTGCACCAAGCCTGCATTGCTCGTAGTGCTCTTTCACGGATTTGTTTGCCAATTTCAATCATCAATTCACCGTCACAGGCAACTTCAAAGAAGTCTTTCGGTAGCAGTAGTTGATCGCCCTGTTGCCATCTAGCTAGTACTTCAAGCTTTTTTATTTTTCGTGTGTGGACATCAATAATTGGCTGATAAAAAGGCATAAATGCTTGATTTTGTATCGCTGCAATAAGGTCGCTCTCTTGTTGCAGCCGCTTCTCAGCTTCATGATCTAAACGAGCGTTATAAAATTGAAATTCTGTCTGTTTTATTTTCTTAGCTCGGTACATAGCGGCATCGGCATGTTTTATTAATGCTTCAGAGTCCTCGCCATCATCTGGATAAATAGCGACTCCAGCGCTAACGCAGGCTTTGATAGTTACTCGCTCGAGCGTATATTGACCATTAACACACGCCAATATTTTACTAATCACTTTTCGGACGTATTTTTTGTTTTTGATACTGTCAATGAGTATCACAAATTCGTCTCCGCCCACTCTTGCAACAGTATCACACCGCCTGATTTGCCCAGTGAGTCGACTTGCGATTTCTTTGAGGAGTAAGTCTCCATAATCATGGCCAAGAGAGTCATTGATTTTCTTAAATTTATTCACATCTACAAATATCAGAGCAAATTGATGCTGCACCCGCTTGGCTCTTTTGCACGTCTGAACGAGCCGATCATGAAGTAAGAGTCTGTTTGGCAGGCCTGTGAGGGCGTCATGATGGGCCAAATGGTTCATTTTTTTCGCCATTAGCCTTGATTCTGTGACATCTTGAAACACCATCACGGTCCCCAAGTATGTACCATCTTTAGCAATGATTGGAGAGAATGAATCTTGAATTGCAAAGGTTAGCCCTAAATGGTTCGTGAACGAGGTAAGTTCAGGTAAGCAAATTGTATGACCTTGCTTGAGGCAACGTTCAGGAAACTTCTTGAGTGGTTTTTTAGTCACCTCGTGATACATAGACATGACATCATCAAAATGCCGCCCGACCAACTCCTCACTCAACATCGCCAGCACAGCCTCTGTCACCGGGTTGACATAAGTAATGATCCCCTGAGTATCGGTACATATCACCCCATCACCTATTGAATTTACTGTAACTTCGAGCAGCTCTTTCTCTGCTTCAAAGGCCTCAGTTAGCTCTACCTCTTTTTTCATGTCTTTGAAAATACATATATAGCGACAATGTGAGCCATTAAAATACAGTGGCACAACGATAGCCGTCATCGCGCTACCGCCACACTTAAGAGTACAGTTTGGATTCAGTTGGCCAAGTAACACAGGTAATAACCCTTGTTCTGACTCTGGTTTAGTATTTGAGACCGAGATTAAAGCGTCTAATGACTCCCCTTCCACAGAAGCAACATCAGCAAACAAACACCGCGCCTGATCGTTAGCCTGTACAACTACCCCTGAGCCATCTAGCAACAGCTGAGGAAAGGGTGCATCAGCTCCTAAGTGAATACTTTGTTGCCGTGATACACCGCACCTGAAACACCACAACAGTAACGCTAATATAACGAAACATAAGGCACAATACACAAAGAGGTTCAGGTTAAATAAAGCAAATTTATCGGCCATCAACACCACTATCAGAAACACAATGCTAATACCTGAAAATATTACTTTCATCGCCCAACTAACCTGAACTGAGTAAGGGAAAACGCTTTGGTAAAAACACGACACACACAACACTAAAAAGCCCAGAGCCAATAAGATATTGTGTTACTGTCTGATACCAAAAAATGCGAGCTTAGGTAAGTTCTAACTATTGTTCACGGCAGTAGTAAATTCAAGTTTGTAGGAGCAACGGCAAAGCGTAAATAGCCAAAGATTTGGATAAGGAGTCGGCTAATAGGTAGTTTTTAAAGTCACACTAAATTGTTTCCAAATCTAGCCAGAGAGTTTTGGCGAGAACACAGCGTAGGTGCGGTGTTATCCCAAGGTTTGCTAACCCCCAAATACACCACTTAATTAAGATAACTGAAATTAAATAGCAATAATGGTAAACGATAGCGCTCTGTAAATAGGCTTTACAAAGCGTTTGACAGAAAATGTAACAGGCCTCGAGATAACTGCTTGTTGTCTAGCAGAGACAATTCCGTAGCCGTGTTAAATTGATCTCCACAAGAGTAATATCCAACCATCTGGCTAACATGACATTATACTGTTGCGCTGTGGCTACTGAGACCAGACAGCCAACTCATTGCCACTTGGCTCAACAAAATGAAAGCGGCGACCACCTGGAAACGTAAATATTGCTCTAACTATTTCACCTCCAGCTTGCTCTACTTTACTTTGTGCTAATTCCAAGTCATCACTATATAGCACCACTAATGCACCGCCGTTAGCTTGCTTTGAACTACCTTGCGCTGTAAAAAAACCACCATTCAACCCTGCGTTTGAAAAAGCAATATAATCAGGCCCGTATGATTCAAACTGCCAGTTAAATACTTGTTCAAAAAATGCCTGCGTGGCAGGTAAGTCTTTCGCTGCCAATTCAATGTAGTCAATATGATTATTCATTGATTTCTCCTTCTCGTGTTACCAATATTTTCGTTTGTTTTCAGGTTTTGCACTTTGTAGTCACTTCCATATCAGTGATACAGTGTAGGCAATTTTATTCAGCGTTTATTATTGATTGTGCGATTATTATCTTTGCTCTCTACTTTAGGAACTATTTTAGGAACTATCACATTCATGAGTTTCACTTCTTCGTCTACTGCTTCTGAAACAACAGCACCGCTAACCACACCTCAAATGCTTGGACAAAAGTTAATGCTCGACTTTCGTTATTACTGTCACGACCACAAAAAAGCCAGTGCCGATTGCAGAATACCGATGACCACACTCCCCCCTGAATTAGCAGAATTAATTAGCCAATACGAGATTGGTGGTGCTATTTTGTTTTCCGAGAATGTACAAGATACGACTCAAATCGTTGGCCTCAGTAACGCACTTCAACGCGCTGCACAAAATAGTAAAAGCAAGCTTCCTTTATTTGTGGCTATTGATCAAGAAGGCGGCCGGGTTGCTCGCATTAATCGTCAACAAGCCACCTCATTTACTGGAAACATGAGTATTGGCGCAACTTACCTACAACACGGTGATAGCTATGCAACAAAAGTCGCAGAGGCAATTGGTAAAGAGCTACATAGTTTAGGCATTAATGTTAATTTTGCACCAACAGTCGATATCAACAGCAACCCCAATAACCCAGTGATCAATGTACGTTCATTTTCCGAAACGCCTGAAGTTGTCGCAAAGTTAGGACTTGCTCAAGTAAAAGCATTTGAAGACGCAGGCGTGATCTCAGCGTTAAAACATTTCCCAGGTCACGGTGACACCCACGTTGATAGTCATACTGGTTTACCCCGAGTTGATCACGACCGCGAAACGATTGATAGTCAGGATGTATTTCCATTTGCAGAGATCATAAAGGCACATCCACCTGGTATGATCATGACTGCACACATTCAATACCCTGCACTTGATAGCAGCACACTTGTAAATTCCCAAGGTCAACGCATGATTAAGCCTGCTACCATGTCTTATCAAATTATGACACAACTTTTGCGGCACGAGCTTGGCTACCAAGGGGTGACGGTGACGGACGCTTTGGATATGGCCGGGATCAGTGACTTTTTTAACCCAGTTGACGCCACTATTGCAACGTTTAACGCCGGTGTTGATATTGCACTGATGCCGATTGCAATTAGAAGCCCTAAAGACATTGAACGCTTTGAACAATATATGAGTAAGCTGGCTCAAGCCGCTGAAAGCGGTAGGCTTGACAAACGCCAACTGAATAAGTCGATATCCCGTATTACTACCCTAAAAAATAAAATACCCAATACCGCGGCATCCGTTGCAATCGCTCACTCTACACTTGGCAACCCGAAACATCGCGCATTAGAGGCAGAGCTCGCCCTAGCTGCAATCACACAAGTAAAAAATGAAGGCCTGGTACCACTTTCAAATGACGTTAAAACGCTTCATCTGATAATGCCTGACAGACAAAAATGCTTGGCCCTTGAGCAAGCATTACAGACAATAAGTAAACATCCACTAACGGTGACTTGTACCAGTTTACAAGCATACGACCCTGATATTGCACTCAAAGCAATGTCACAAGCTGATGTGGTCATTGCCGCTCATGCTTCTCCGCCACAAAGTGCTGTAGAGATAGGTGGGATGGACGACGTTAAAAAACTACGTGCGCATGGTGTTGCGAAAAACGAGCAGCCCGCCGCACTGCAAAAATTACTGAAACAAGGTCAACAATTGGCAAAAAAACAGGTTTTTATTAGCCTAAGAGCCCCTTATGAAATTAGTACGTTTGCACCTTTCAGTGACGCAGTGTTAGCGAGTTACGCCTATAATGTAGATATAGTTAACGGTGACAAGGTCTCGGGTCCTGCTTATACCGCGTTGGCTAAAGTGCTATTGGGCATAGCAAAAGCGCAAGGTTCTCTACCCGTGACTATAGATAAGTGATGGAGACTTTATGGATCCCAGTGCTTCTTTGAGCGCACCATACGCAATCAGAAAAATGATTAAAGATGGGGACTATAGCGGTCCAACCAAGGGGTTTGTTCCAGGCTTCACCCAGTGCAATGTAATCATTTTGCCACAACGTGAAGCCTATGATTTTTTCAACTTTTGCCAACGAAATCCAGAAACGTGTAAACTGCTTATACCACCAACGGATCCCGGTTGCTTTCGTGCTGATGAGCTGGGGAAAGAGATTGATATTCGCCACCACATACCCAAATATCAAATTTTTAAGGATGGACAACAAGCACAAAAGTGCCAGCAGATTGAGCAACTTTGGCGAGATGATTTAGTCACATTTTTCTTCGCCAGTTACCTGTCTTTTGACTACTTACTCAGCCAGTATGGTATTGCTATTCAATCGGTAAACCCGACCACTCCCTTACCTCTTTACATCAGTAACATTCCCTGTAACCCAGTTGGTAAATACACCGCAACACAAGTACTCGCAATGCGGGCGCTGTCGAAACCAGACTTAATCAAGACAATTCAAGCAGCGACCCTAAGCCGTCTTCCCTTTGCCATGCCACTACATTTTGGCACACCACAAGAAGTTGGTATAGACGATATTAGTAAGCCTAATTTTGGAGAGCCTCTAACTTTTAGTCACAACCACTTACCGGTATTTTGGGGTTCCAGTTTAACGGCACAGTTAGCGATTACCAAAGCCGCGCCTGAATTTTGTATAATGAATTGTCCACATCACTTGCTGGTAACAGACATTCAAGATTTAGAATTAGCAGTACACAAATAGGAAAACAGCATGTTGTTAAATTGCGATTTAGGCGAAAGCTTTGGCGCTTGGAAGATGGGCTTAGACGAACAAGTCATGCCACATATTGATATGGCAAATGTCGCTTGTGGCTTTCATGCGGGCGACCCAGATGTACTTGCAAAGACACTGACATTGGTCAAAAACCACCAAGTAATATTAGGTGCACATCCGAGCTACCCAGACCGCCAGGGGTTTGGTCGACGCTCGATGTCCCTAAGTGCACAAGAGTTAACACATCACCTGCATTATCAAATCGCAGCTATTGATGGGATGGCACAGGTGCAACATACGAGTCTACATTACGTAAAACCACATGGCGCACTATACAATGATATGATGAAATCAGAAGCTGTGATGACCACAGTTCTTAACGCCATTGCGTGTTACCCCAAAAAACTGAAGTTGATGATATTGGCCAGTGCAAAACAAGATATACATCAAAAGCTCGCTGAGCAGCACGGTGTCACGCTAATTTTTGAAGCCTTTGCAGATAGGCTTTATCGTGACGATGGGCTTCTAACACCTCGTTCAGAACCACTTGCGGTGCATGACAAAGCCGCACTGCTAGCGCAAGTTGAACAACTACACAAATATAGTAGCGTTACTACGGCATCAGGTAAGTCGCTGACATTGCGTGCCGATACTTTATGTGTTCACGGTGACAATACGGCCAGCATTGCGTTAATCCAAGAAATAAAAAGCATGATAAATCAGTAGATTGTGATACTTTACAGAGATGGATTTCATCATTTAAGGAATAATACATGCTGCTAACAACTGAGCGACTCACTTTGCGCCCACTTCTTGAGTCCGATTGGGCGCTTTGGCAAGCACTCCACCAGCACCCTGATGTAATGCGCTATATCGGTGATATAGCCAACGAAGATACAGTACGGGAGAAATTTAACTCACGCTTAAGTGCAGGGCTTGGACAGTGGCGCAAGGAAGACAATAGCTGGCTTACGCTGGTGATTGAGGAAAAAGCAACCGGTATCGCCGTAGGGCTTCACGGCTTTTTAAGTATGTGGACGCCTTTTCAACAAGCAGAGCTGGGCTTTATGATAGCCCCCGAGTTTCAAGGAAAAGGCTACGCTTATGAAGCCTCTCAAGCGGTGCTATCACTCGCGTGGCAGCAATGTAATTACCATAAGCTTGTTGCAACCGTGACTCAAGGTAATCAAGCTTCACATCGGCTGCTGAAAAAGCTCGGCTTTGAGCTAGAGGGCACATTAAAGGACAACTATCAAATTGCTGGGCATTGGGTAAACGATGAAAAATTTGGAATGCTAGCCCCATAACCTGTGTTTGGTACAACGAACCTGAGCTTTGGATAAGAAGTGCGCCAGTTCATTGTTTTTAAGCCCGCATCAAATTTTTCCTTATGTAGGGCATTTTGATAATAACTAAGCAAATTGACGCAGTTAACGCTAAAGCTGACTGTGAGAGCGGTATTAATCACCCCGATTTTTGGGTTAATTAATACACTTTTAGCTGATAACTGGCTTAACTTTCATTCTTTCCGGGAAAAATATAACCCAAATTAGTAAATTAATGCGGAATTTTTACATTCATTAACACCCAAGTCTGTACTTAATGTCCCTAAAAAAGTAAGTTGATGGCCGGATGTACGCCATAGTTCAGGATCAATAATAATGAATAAAAAAATATTCCAACTTTCTTTGATAAGTTTAGGGATGCTACACCTTAGTGGTTGTGGTGGCTCAGGTGGTGACGATAAAAACGCACCGCCACAGATAGTTTCAGCACTTGAGTCCAGTGCCGACGAAAGAAGCTACGTCAGTGGTTCAGTGACAATTTCTGATAGTGATGGCTCCGTTGCAACACGTACCGTAAAACAAACGGAAGGGCCAGAGGTTATCGACCTCACACTCAGTGATTCAGGTCTTTCATTTACTGCCCCTGAGGTCTCAGAAGATACCAATGTCGTTTTCTTAATCAGCGCTACAGACAATGATGGTGACAAAGCCGAATCAAGAGTCTCGGTTACGATCAAACAAGTTAATCAAGCGCCGGAGCTGACAGGCGGTGCCTACAACGTAGAGTTTAATGATACCCTTGAGTTCACCCTTGATGCCAAAGACGCAGAGGGTGACGCCATTACGGTTACTTATGAACCACCGCTTTCTGGTGATCTTACTCTAATTGATGGATCAACACAGACATACCGCTACACGCCACACAAAAATAGCACTAATAGAGAAGTGTTGCGTTTTAGTGCAACTGATGGCGCATTATCCACCGAAGCTGAAGTGTTGATTGATGTAGTTGATACCTCAGCGCCACAATTACTATCTAGTTACCCTGAGTCTAACACGACTCCCTTTAGTACAACAGATGAGCTAGTGCTGCGCTTCGACGACAACATGTCTGCATCTTGGGTCACTGAGATTGGTACTCCTGAGTGTAATGGCGCTATTCAACTTCGTAAGATGAACGACCAAACTTGTGTACCTTTTTCCGTTGGACAAGCACAAGAGGATGCACATTTTACTCTGACCTTGCTACCCAACGAGTCGCTGCAAGCCAGTTCACAGTATGAGCTCATAATCACAGATGCCGTGACAAATTATTATGGCACAAGCGCGACACAAGCCCAGACGATTAATTTTGTCACTACACACACAGACTTACTGATAACTGAAATCTCATCATCCAAGTTCATAGATGATAATCGCTGGGTAGAGTTATATAACGGTACCAATGAAGCAATAGACTTAAGTCAGTATCAGCTGGTCACCGAAAGCGTTGCCCTTGAGAATTATACTGATGGAGGTACGCGGGTATTTCCATTAACAGCGCTATTATTGCAACCTGGTGAGTATATTGTGATACAAAACCAGCATGGCCCGCAAACGTGGCAAAATAGCGTCACCAGTTCGTCGCAATTAATGTTGATAGGTGAAGGCTTGTACGCCCCGGCATGGTATCAATCTGGATACGTAGAGTTACAAAACAAGCAAGGAGAAACCGTTGATTTTGTGCGTTTTGGCGAAAGCCAGAACACGCCTGCGACCGCTTCACAGTGGCAACAAAGTGATCAAATGCAGCCTATTTCTACTCAGTTAGGCCAAAGCTTAGTTAGAACAAACTTGCTTATTGACAGTAATACGATAGATGATTGGCAGCCTGCATCATTTTTCACTCCAGGTGGCAAAAACGATGTACTTTGCGATGAGGATGCTGATTTAGACGGGATCCCAGATTGTGCTGAACAGCCTGGTGGCAGCTTTGCAGGTTTACCTTTATATGAATGGGGGGCAAGAGCTGGGATCAGAGACATTTTTATTGAAGTGGATTACATGGACAGTGAAGATGCCGGTATTATTCCGCAAAAACCTGCCCTTGATAAAGTGAAAGCAGCTTTTGCAGCACAAAATATCGCGGTACACTTTGATGTAGGAAATTTATACCATCAGGCAGATGGGTTATCACCGGCACATTATGACCTTGGTGGTGGTAGTCGAATTCCTTTTGTACAAACCACTACTTTTGCCAGCACAAAAGCCGCACCTAGCGTACTGGATCACAAAGCAAAGCATTTTGACCTTAAACGTAAACCTATTTTCCACTACATGTTGATGGCCAACAGCCAAAAAGAAGACGGCAGTCAAGGTTCATCCGGTTTAGCAGAACTGTTTGGCAATGACTTGATGATTTCACTTGGTAATTGGGGGCTAAATGTTGATTCAGAAATTGCAGCTAATGTAACTTACAGCTTTCAAGCTGGCACCATTATGCACGAACTAGGTCACAACCTTGGCTTGTATCATGGTGGCAATGAAAATGTAAACTTCAAACCAAACCATGTGAGTGTGATGAACTACCTATATCAACTCGATGGCTTGCCAACGGTGGGGAATAAAGAAGGAGATCGGTACTTAAGTCGATGGTTTTATAGTAACGAAAACTGCTTCCCTAAGGGAGCTGCACTGGTAAATAGCCCAGCAGAAGGCTTAGAACATTTTATTATTGACTACTCGCATGGTCATAATAAGCCAATAAATGAAGCGAATATCGATGAGTCAAAAGGGCTAAACAACGATAAATCTGAGGCAATCGACTTTGACTGTAACGGTAGTACCTCTGATCTCCTAACCAACTTTGACCTTAACGGTGACAATGACAATACCGCGGTACTAAATGACTATGATGAATGGTCAAGTCTGATACTCAACTTTACGCAATTTTGGAGTGGTGCGAACAGCGGCCATGCAAAGCAAGATATGGAGTCTCGGATGCAGAAATCCATCATGCACAGTGATAGACAAGCAGTACAGAAAGAAAGCGAACCATCACCAGCGGTATTTGAGCAAATTAAACGCTGGTCAAACTATCAAAACTAAATAACCTGAATGGGGATAAAGCCCTTCAAACTCAAATAGCCGCCAGGTGCTGTACGCAACTTCGCGGCTATTTTCTCTGTCAACTCTCGAATTGATGTGGCGAAATACTTAATTTGACTTCAGTCACTGTTACGCTGCGTTGGTAAATCACTTAAATACTCAACAAATTCAATTTCAAAGCCTGCTGGGTCAATAAAATAAACATTTTTTCTATATGGATGCTGCGCACCCACTTTATCAACGTCGTATCCCGCCTCTGTTAGCCGCTTTACAACACTTGCTATATTTTGTACAACATAGGCAAAGTGTGCAAAGCCAACTTGGTGACCTGTAAGTACCCTGTTTTGCCCCTCTCCGTGATCGCTAAATGCAATATAGTGATAGTCATCGCCGAAGTGCAGCCAATTCCGTGATTTTCCGTGCCACTCTCCTTGCCCCTGACTTCTCACCTTCCAATGTGGGAAAGCCGCTTGATAAAATGCCAGTGTTGCTTTTAGGTCGCTTACAACTAAGTTTACATGCTCTAAATACATATACTATTCCTTACTTTACGCTCGATGCGCACTTCGGTGTGTTGTTGATACGCTGCACACCATAAAACCTTAAGTTATGTTTAGGTAAAGCGATTTTTTAATAAAGAGCAAAGTTACAGCGCATATTTCGACATCAGGAATATTCAGTAATACCAATTATCTTCATTAAGTGGTCTATGTTGAGGTGAGAAAGTTTCGCTATTTAATTGTACTAAATAAGAAATTTTTAACGCTGTTAGCGTCAGATTTACTCCTTCAAATTGAGCAAGTATTAAGTCAAATAGGTATTAGTACACAGCAGCGCGTTCATCGCAAAGAGTTGATTAAGCCGTTATAAACGCCATAGTAGAGAAAATAATAAGCAACAGGATCAGCTATGAAACACTTTTTAGTAAGCGCAGCTATCGCCAGTACGGCATGGACACTGCAAGCTACTCCGCTACAACCAACCGATATTTTTAACCTTGAATACGCCAATCAAATAGACATCAGCAACAACGGCGATAAGGTATTCTTCGTGCGTAACCGCATGGACATCAAAAGCGACAGAAAAGTCAGCAATATTTGGTCTGTTGATCTGTCAACAAACGCGATGCAGCCTGTGACTTCTGGCCTCCACATGGACTATGCCCCAGTTCTATCACCGAGCAATGACAGAGTCGCATTTATCTCCACTCGTGATGGTAGCAGCCAAATCTATATGAAATGGCTAGATACCGGTGCCATTGCAAAAATCAGTAACTTAACTCATGGCCCATCAGGGCTGCACTGGTCACCAGATGGCAAAAGCCTCTATTTTAGCCAATTTGTACCAAGCCAAAAAGCACCTCCAGTTTCCATAAAAGGCAAGCCTGAAGGTGCAAAGTGGGCAAAGCCACCCGTGTTTATCGATGATGTGTATTACCGTGCTGATGGCGCAGGCTATACAGACTCTGGTTTTAATCATATTTTTAAGCTGGATGCCAATGGTGGGAATGCCAAACAAATCACCTCTGGTGATTTTAATCATGGCGGCGTACTAAGCTTTGCTGACAATGGAAAAACTCTATATTTTTCAGCTAATCGCCATCAGGACAGCCAACTAAACCCAACCAATAGCGAAGTCTACAAGCTAGACTTAAGCTCACTTGAAATCACTGCGGTAACCGACCGAAAGGGGCCAGA
The DNA here is from genome assembly GCF_004103255.1 of Pseudoalteromonas sp. PS5. NCBI lineage: Bacteria > Pseudomonadati > Pseudomonadota > Gammaproteobacteria > Alteromonadales > Pseudoalteromonadaceae > Pseudoalteromonas > Pseudoalteromonas sp. PS5. The sequence continues at coordinate 5,644 of NZ_RCSQ01000211.1, read as the reverse complement.
TAACCACCCCGCCGTCTCACCAGATGGTCGATACCTTGCCTACCTTGGCTATGACGATGAAAAAACCAATTATGAAAACAGCCTACTTTACATCAAAGACCTTAAATCTGGTGAGACCAAAACCTATGCCACCGATTTAGATAGAAGTCTCGACTCCGTTACATGGGCAGCCAATAGCCGTGGAGTCTATGTTAGCTACGATAATGAAGGTAAAACCACTTTAGCTTATCAGCCTTTAAAGGGACGTTTGGAACAAATAACCGATGCCATTGGTAGTGTAAGCTTTGGACGTCCATATTCAGGTGGCGACTATGCCATTAGCGACCGTGGCCTAGTTGCATTTACACTGGCTGATCCGCTACGACCCGCCGACGTTGCCATCGTAAAGCGCGGCGAGCCTAGGCCTATCACAGCATTAAATGAGGATGCTTTAGGCGATAAAACACTGGCAACCGTTGAAGAGGTATGGTTAAAATCAAAGCATGATCAATTGCCAATTCAGGCATGGGTTGCCTACCCTCCTGGGTTTGATAAATCTAAAAAATATCCACTTGTGCTTGAGATCCATGGCGGCCCAGTTGCTAATTATGGCCCACATTTTAGCGCTGAAGTTCAGCTTTTTGCAGCTCAAGGTAATGTTGTACTGTATATGAACCCACGCGGTAGCGACTCCTACGGCAAAGAGTTTGCACAAACTATTCACCATAATTACCCCAGCCATGATTTTGACGATCTCATGACTGGCGTCGATCACTTGATTGATAAAGGGTATATAGACAAGAGCCGCTTATTTGTAACAGGAGGTTCTGGTGGTGGCGTATTAACTGCGTGGACTGTTGGCCATACCGACAGATTTGCCGCCGCTGTAGTAGCAAAGCCTGTGATCAACTGGTATAGCTTTGTGTTAACTGCTGATTTCTATCCATTTTTTGCAGATTATTGGTTTCCTGGTAAGCCATGGGAGCATTTGGATCATTATATGAAGCGCTCGCCAATTAGCTATGTAGGTAACGTGAAAACACCGACTATGCTACTGACAGGGGAAGCCGATTATCGCACACCGATTTCAGAAACAGAGCAATATTATCAAGCGCTAAAACTGCAAGGAGTAGAAACCGCGATGGTAAGAATCCCAGACGCTTCACACGGCATTACCAAAAGGCCATCTAATCTATTAAATAAAGTGGCGTACATTCAGTGGTGGTTTGATAAGCACGATCCAAAGAAGTAGTAAATCACCTAAACTCGATGAAACACTGAGGTCAGCCGACCTCAGTGTGCTTTTAACTATTAAATTAACACTTAGACCAACTTGAAAGGTGAAAAGCATATTCACTTCATTTACAACCCTTCATGTTACAAACTAAACCTATGAAAAATTGGGTTTTATTTTTCATCAACTTTTTTACGCTTGCTATATTAAACGTACTTTCTATGGCGGTTACTTGGAAAGTGTGAGCATATATTAGCAAGAAACGCAGATTACCTAACTAACAATACTTTTTCGCTTCAGTAGCGTGTACTTACTTATTATGACCGACTTATCTCAAATTTGCTCACGGTATGAATAGCACTCATTGAACCCTTATCAGTATAATTGCGAGCGTATTAGCAGCAGTACGCAGTAATGTTTATTTAGAAATTAATTTTTTAAGGAGGATCAATATGGATTACCTTTCTCTAAACAGAAAAGCTTGGGAAGAAAGAGCGATTGCGCACTTTGATTCGACGTTTTATGACGTAAATAGTTTTTTAGCGGGAAAATCTTCACTAAATACAATTGAATGTGAGTTATTGGGGAGTGTGTCTGAGCAAAGCATACTTCACTTGCAGTGTCATTTTGGCTTGGATTCACTTTCACTTGCTCGACTTGGTGCCAAAGTTACGGGCGTCGATTTCTCGCAAGAGGCCATTAGGCGCGCGAATACACTAGCACAGCAAACAAAGCTGGAGGCAACTTTTATTTGTCAGGACATTGAAAAGTTTGGCAGCACCAATACCGACAAATTCAATATTGTATTTGCATCCTATGGTACGATTTGTTGGCTGCACGACCTTTCATCGTGGGCCACCACGATAGCCAATGCCCTGAAACCGGGAGGTCAGTTTTGTTTTGTTGAATTTCACCCAAGTATTGATCTTAATATGGGCTACTCATACTTTGCAAAGCAGCAACCCGATGTAACAACAGAGGCTACTTACACCGAAAACCAACAAAGCGATACTCAAACCATCGCTACTTGGCCTCACTCAATCGGCGAGGTGCTCACTGCACTAATACAAGCAGGCCTTACAATCACACACTTCGACGAACATCCTTTTAGTCCGTATAACTGTTTTGACGGACTTGAGGCTGTGCCTGGACATGGTTTCCAGTTACTTCACAAAGGTCAGCAAGTCCCTTTACTATTTTCAGTCATGGCAAAAAAACATGCAAACGAGTAGTTTGCGTGTTTTAAGCTTTTTGTTCAGAAAAGTTACCAACCTTTAGACATTTGCTTGAATCGTCGTATTTGTCTTCACTTCGCTCAAATTCCATAACAATGCTTTTTTAAAAACTGTTTGATCCACCATCAAAACCCAACATTGAACACCAAAAAATTAACCTTTAGTTATCAAAAAAAATATTGAAAGGTATTTTTATAAGTTTCTTATAATTTTGATCTAACTTAAGCGAAATTACAAAGAAAAGGTAAAGCACTGTTATTTAATAAAAAATAACGATTCATTTTTCCGAATGCTGTGATTTATTTTTCTGGATTTTCTCTTTTTGATTTGTGAACTAAAGTTTAACGCGAACGTTACGACCAATTTATTCAAAGGGGAGCACCCATGAACAAAAAATCAAGAACGATGTTATCAGCTGTTGCACTTGCAGTGACAACGACTTTATCTGCACCAAGTTTTGCAGCGGTAAGCGAAGCAAAAACCAACCAATTTTGGTGGCCAGAACAATTAAACCTCAGCCCTTTAAGACAGCATAGTCCAGAATCAAATCCATACGGAGCAAACTTTGACTACGCAGCCGAATTTAGCAAGCTTGACCTAACACAGGTTAAACAGGATATTGAACGCACACTCACCGACTCACAAGATTGGTGGCCAGCCGATTGGGGGCATTATGGTCCATTTATGATCCGCATGGCTTGGCACAGCGCAGGAGTGTATCGTGTTCATGACGGTAGAGGCGGTGCAGCAGGTGGTCAGCAGCGTTTTGATCCTTTAAATAGTTGGCCAGACAATGCCAATCTAGACAAAGCAAGAAGACTATTATGGCCTATCAAGCAAAAGTATGGTCGTAGTCTGTCTTGGGCGGATCTTATGGTACTTGCAGGAAACGTAGCACTTGAGTCAATGGGCTTTAAAACCTTTGGCTTTGCTGGTGGTCGTCAAGATGACTGGGAGCCAGATCTCGTTTATTGGGGTCCTGAAGACGCTTTCTTAAAAGACGAGCGACGCGACAAAAAAGGCAAATTGAAAGGGCCGCTTGCCGCAGTTGAAATGGGACTGATTTATGTCAACCCTGAAGGCCCCCATGGCAAACCAGATCCACTCCTTGCAGCAAAAGATATTCGCATGTCATTTGGACGCATGGCAATGAACGACGAAGAAGTTGTTGCGCTTATCGCCGGTGGCCATACGTTTGGTAAAGCACATGGAGCCAAAAAACCGTCTGACTGTGTGGGTAAAGAACCCGCTGCAGCAGCAATAGAAGAGCAAGGCCTTGGATGGAAAAACAAGTGCGGAACCGGTAAAGGTGCTGATACAACAACCAGTGGTTTAGAAGGCGCTTGGACAGTAACCCCAACTCAGTGGTCAACAAACTATTTAGATAATCTGATGAACTTTAACTGGGTAATAACGAAAAGCCCAGCGGGAGCAACACAGTGGATCCCAGATAACAAGGCCGCAGCAAACTTAGTACCAGATGCACACATAAAAGGTAAGCGCCATGCACCTATTATGTTTACTACAGATATCGCGCTAAAAGAAGATCCTGAATATCGCAAAATTGTTGAGCGTTTTCGCAAAGATCCAAAGCAATACGAAGAGGCCTTTGCAAAGGCTTGGTTTAAGCTAACACACCGAGATATGGGACCACGCGCCCGTTATATCGGCGCTGAAGTACCGAGTGAAGTACTTACATGGCAAGACCCTATTCCTCAAGCTGATCACCAGACAATTGACGATAAAGATATTAAGACGCTGAAGCAATCTATTCTCGACTCTGGCCTGACAACACAAGCGCTGATCAGAACCGCATGGTCAGCAGCATCAAGTCACCGTGTGACTGACATGCGAGGTGGTGCAAATGGCGGGCGTTTACGTCTTGAGCCACAGATCAGCTGGGAAATTAACAATCCAGAAGAGGTAAAAAAAGTACTGGCCAAGCTGGAAGACATTCAAACCAGCTTCAATAAACGCGCAGGAAAAAAAGCAGTATCTATCGCGGATCTTATTGTATTAGGTGGTGCCGCTGCTATTGAAAAAGCAGCAAGTGATGCCGGACACAACATCAGTGTACCGTTCACCCCAGGTCGAACAGATGCCTCACAAGCACAAACTGATGTGCTCTCGTTTAGCTACTTAGAGCCAAAAGCCGACGCATTTCGTAACTACTACAGTAAGGATGCCTATATGTCACCAGCTGACATGTTGGTAGACAAAGCCAATATGCTAGATCTCTCCGTGCCAGAAATGACCGTGTTACTTGGAGGTCTACGTGCGTTAGATGCCAACTATCAAGGTGTTGATCACGGTGTATTTACCGACAAGCCAGGACAATTAAGTAACGACTTTTTTGTCAACCTGCTTGATATGTCAACCAAGTGGTCGAAAGTAGATGGTCAAGAGGGCTTATATGAAGGTCGTGACCGTAAAACTGGTGAAATCAAGTGGACGGCAACACCTGTGGATTTAATCTTTGGCTCAAACTCTGAACTTCGTGCAGTTACAGAAGTGTATGCCTCAGACGATGCCAAGCAGAAGTTTGTTGATGACTTTATCGCAGCTTGGGTAAAAGTCATGCAACTGGACCGCTTTGACCTAAAATAACCGCGCTAACTCAACAGGGTCTACACCAGACCCTGTTGTATCTAACCTGAGGCTTTAGCCCTGCTCTGGCAACAAGGCCTGCGCCAGTCGGCAAAGCTAAGTTACACACAAAGCGCTGACTCAAATTATAGCAACGCCAAATTGGTTCTAGGCAAAGAGGTAAAACACAGACGCGTTTGCATTTCACCTGTTACCAATTCAGTTTGTGTAATGTCCCAGCTATTATAGAGACGCAGCTGTTTATCTTGTTGCACATAATAAAACCCTAGCTGATCCAACCGCGAAGCCCACCTAAACGCTAAAGCCAGATCGCAACGGATAAAAACACTCAGCTCTCGGTATAACATGGGTTTATCACCGCCCCAAAGCAATTGATAAGGCCTATTGGCACGCTGTAAAGCCCCTTGCCAAAATCGTGAAAGCCGCTCATTCTCAGTTGTACTTTGTATCTCACCGCTAGGATTCCAGAGGCTGATAATCGCCCCTGAAGCTTCAAAGCGCAGTGGCCGTATTGGTCTAAAATACACATCCAAGTATAGTTGCCATAAATCTGGTTCAACTCTCATTTGTTATACCAATTTGCTTAATT
>NZ_RCSQ01000210.1:0-3393 GCF_004103255.1 Pseudoalteromonas sp. PS5 | reverse complement strand
ATTAAGTCAATTGGTATTATATAGCGCTTTACTTAAAGGCCAAAAAGCCTTGTTGATAGCGCAGCTAGCGCATTTTATTACCATTAAAGCAACTCTTTGCAGCTTATCACTCTTTCAAACTAAGAAAGCATTAAAACAAATGGTGTAACAACTTAGGTTGGTGTGATATTTATTTTACGCGGCTAACGTATTCGCCACTGCGCGTGTCAACTTTAATCACTTCACCAATTTGAACAAACAAAGGAACACGTACAACAGCTCCTGTGCTCAATGTAGCGGGCTTACCACCAGTACCTGCGGTATCACCTTTCAGGCCAGGATCCGTTTCGGTGATCTCAAGCTCAACAAAATTTGGCGGCGTTACAGCAATTGGGTTGCCGTTCCAAAGCGTAATAGTACAAACGTCATTTTCAACGAGCCATTTTACGTTCTCGCCTACCGCTTTTTCATCCGCAGCGATTTGTTCAAACGTGTCGTTATTCATAAAGTGCCAGAACTCACCGTCTGTATATAGGTAAGCAAGATCTGTGTCTATAACGTCTGCACCTTCAACTGAATCACCAGACTTAAATGTTTTTTCTAATACTTTACCTGAGATAAGCTTGCGGATCTTAACGCGGTTAAACGCTTGTCCTTTGCCAGGCTTGACCATTTCATTTTCTAAGATAGAACAAGGCTCGCCATCGATCATAATTTTTAGACCGCCCTTGAACTCGTTGGTGCTATAATTCGCCATCGTATCCTCTAATCTACGTATATTCGAGTAATTAACCTGCTAATGATACAAATAAATGAAGTAAATTTGCAGACTAACTGGCAAAAAGAATTAGCAAATGTTGTCACTGACCCACAGGAGCTACTTAACATCCTAGGGTTACAAGACCATTTTGATGCACGAGACTTTGCAGCTAAGCGCTTGTTTCCTATGCGAGTACCACGCCCATTTATTGATAAAATGCGCCACGGAGATCGTTACGATCCTTTGCTATTACAAGTGCTGCCGGTACATCAGGAATATTTAACTGAAGCGGGATTTAGTAAAGATCCACTCGAAGAGCAAGACGCACCAGTGCCAGGGCTGCTACATAAGTATCGTTCTCGAGTATTACTCATGCTCAAAACCGGCTGTGCGGTCAACTGCCGTTACTGCTTTCGACGCCACTTTCCTTACCAAGATAATCAGGTCAATAAACGCACCTTAGCCCCAGTGTTTGATTACTTACGCACCCACCCTGAAATCAATGAGGTGATCTTAAGCGGCGGTGATCCGCTGATGGCCAAAGACGACATGATAGCTTGGGTGTTAGAACAATTAGAGACGATACCACAAATCAAACGTTTGCGTATTCATAGCCGCCTACCAGTGGTGATCCCAACGAGAATAACCGAGGCATTATGCCAACGTTTAGCACAGAGTCATTTAAAGGTGATTTTGGTTAACCATATCAACCACCCGAATGAAATTGACGAACACTTTAAAGCCGCAATGAAACAGCTAAAACAAGCAAATGTGACTTTACTGAACCAAGCTGTACTGCTCAAGGGAATTAACAACGATGCTGCAACTCAAGCCCAATTGAGTGAAGCCTTATTCGATGCGGATATACTGCCTTATTATTTGCATTTGCTTGATAAAGTAGAAGGGGCTAGCCACTTCGATGTTGAAGAAGCAGAAGCCAAAACCCTTATGGCTGAGCTTTTAGAAACGTTGCCAGGGTTTTTAGTGCCTAAATTAGTTCGAGAGATTGGCGGTCAGCCAAGTAAAACGCCGGTTGACCTAGATTTACTCGGTTAAGAGCGCAAAAAATCGGTGCTAATGACCCTAGCACCGATTGCTTATGCACATAGCTATCGGACAACCGAAGACAACGTGCCATCAACCCATAGCAATTAAGCGTATGTGTTGATGTTGTTGCCTAACGTTGCAGTTACTGATTTAGCAGGTGTTTGTGCAGCAGCACTGTTACCCGCAGATTCAATTAATGCAAGCGCGGCTTGTCCATCTGCTTTCTGTTGCTTTTTTGCCAATGCAGCGCTGTATACTTCGCCACTTTGACTCGCTCCAGACATAGCAGGTAGGTTACTTCCGGAAATATTCATAAGTGATTACCTAACTTTTTGATGGATCAGATAAGGTATCGGCATACAAAGCTAAACCTTTAGGGTAAATTTTGAGATAAATTTCCAATCCCTTTTTACTACCTTTAAAAGAGTAGATTTACACCTGACATTTGTAAATGAAACCCTTAAAATAAGCGCTTTTAGTAGGGCGATTAGGACTGACCATGCAAGCCGTTATCGAAAAACTCAATGAAAACCTCAAGATCGTATACCGCCAAGCACTAGATGCGGATAAAAAGCTTGATGACTTGCAACAGCAAGGCCACGGTAAGTTTAAAGCACTATTTACAGAAGAAGCGGGATTTACGTTTGAAGCTAAGCGCTTTAAGCCATATGTTTTGGATGTTGCAGCCGATGTTGAAGGTCTATCTAAAACTGAAGAAATTGACGAGCAAAAACTGGCGTTGGTAGTTAAAAAGCTCCAATCTCTATTGCAGCTACTCGCGACGTTTAAATAACACTATACGTAAACACGCAGCCAAAACGCTGCGTGCAACCTTATCTAAAAAGAGCGCCTAAAGTTCGTTTATAAACTCACTTTTTTCATCAGGTCGTCTTCAAACCATTCTGTCAACAAACGTTTCTCATAATAAAAAGATTCATCTAGGCCGCGTTTGATTCTATCCATAAACGACATGTCTTTTAATTTTACTGCGTTTTCTTGTGCAATAGTTTTACCTGCTTGATCCGTTAGCTGGTAGCTAATTTCTAAACGCGGAAAATGGATCGGCTTTATCACACGAATATCTGATATTCCATAATGTACATCACCAGCTAGGTCTATTTCATCGAAGCTAACTGCTAGTTTATAACCTTCCGGCAACTGCTCAGCTAACTCCTCCATATGCTTGGTAAATTGCTTCTCCACGCGCTCATAAAAGGACCCACGTGTTTCATTGCCTGGGCGCACATCACGGTACTCTTTAAAGTCTTTCCAAGTCACCGAAACTTCACCTGCATTTACAAATAATGGTGTCAGACACAGGGCAACTAATGTCATTGGTAATTTCATCTTTAGATCTCCTTCAAGCTCTATCACCACCTTACTCTTTATCAATACGAAGTAAAGCAAGATCACACCCTTTTACGCAGTGTGACAATTAGCTACATTTTCATCAATATATCAATAAGACCGACGTTATTGGTAAATGTTCTCAGGTTTGTCGAGTAAAGTTATGCTAATCATCTTAATTAAGTAGTCTATTTTAAGACGGGAAAACCTTGTCGATAACACCGCTTCCTCGCCCTGCTCACGCCGAGGTACCTACGTCC